>JADLER010000029.1 GCA_020846025.1 Bacteroidia bacterium
CCTCTAACAACGGTAGCGCAACCATACAATGGTTTAATAATGCTGCTGGTGGAAATGCAATTAGCACAGGTACAACTTATGTAACAACTTATACGGCTACTGGTACATATACTGTATATGCTGGTTCATTCCCTGGTATTTACAGGCTTCCTATCATTATTACCGTTACACCAGGTGCAAGTATAACAGTGAACAGTGCCACTATTTGTGCTGGCCAAAGTGTTGTACTTACAGCAAGCGGAGCAACTACTTATACGTGGAATACAGGAGCCACAACAGCTTCTATATCGGTATCACCTACTGTTGCTACCGTATATACTGTAAACGGAACTCAAGGTTCTTGTTCGGGAGTTCAAACTTCTACGGTAAATGTCAATTCATCTACCGTTGTAAACGTAGCAAATGCAAATATCTGCTCAGGGAATTCAGCTACATTAACAGCGAGTGGCGCCACCAATTATACTTGGATGCCAGGCGGACAAACAACTACAAGTATTGTAGTGAGCCCTACTATTAATACAACTTATACCATCACTGGTTCTACGGGTGCCTGTAGTGGAACTACAACTGCAAACGTTAATGTTAGCTCTACACCAACATTAACGGCAAATTCACAAACAATTTGTGCTGGTCAGGTTGCAACATTTACAGTAAGTGGAGCAAGCACTTACACTTGGATGCCAGGCAATATAACTGGCAGCACCTACACAACAAGTCCTTCAAGTTCAGGAACTATTTCAATACTTGGCGCAAATGGTTCTTGTACAACCCAAGTTACTAGATCAATTACAGTTACACCAAATCCAACAGTTGCTGTAAGTAATCAAACAATTTGTTCATCGCAAAACGCTATCATAACAGCAAGTGGTGCTAATACTTATTCATGGAGTACAGGAGCAACAACCTCAAGTATTTCTGTTTCACCAACTACAACTACTGTATATACAGTTACTGGTACAAGCAGTTCTTGTTCAGATATAAAAACGGTAACTATAACGGTAACTTCACAACCAACAGTCAATGTAAACAACGCCTCTATTTGTTCGGGTAATTCTACTATTTTAACGGCAAGTGGTGCAACTAATTATACTTGGATGCCAGGCGGACAAACAACATCTACCATATCTGTAAGTCCTAGCAACACTACTACATACACCATTACAGGAGCAACTGGTACATGTACAAACTCTACCACATCTACAGTTAGTGTTACTCCTACTCCTACTTTGGTAGCAAGTTCAAGTACTATTTGTGCTGGACAAACAGCTACTCTATCAGCAAGTGGCGCAACTAATTATACTTGGACACCTGGAAATACCAACGGAAGCACATACACCATTGCGCCAAGTTCTAATACCGTGGTTACTGTGTTAGGTGCCAATGGTACTTGTACAACACAAACAACTATATCGGTTACTATTGGCTCAGGAATTTCAATTGCGGTAAATAATGCTACAATTTGTACAGGCCAAACAGCTACACTAACCGCAAGCGGAGCAACTAATTATACTTGGAGCACTGGTTCAACTTCTAATAGTATTACTGACAACCCTACCAACACAACCACTTATACAGTGAGTGGAAATAACGGTGGCTGCTCAGGTGTAAATACAGCAACCATATTTGTTAATGCTATTCCAACCTTAACAGCCAATGCAACAGCCAACATTTGTAGTGGCGAAACGGCTACTCTATCAGTTAGTGGCGCTTCAACCTACACGTGGTCTAACGGAAATACGAGTTCAACACAAACTGTTAACCCAACCACTAATACTGTTTATACTGTAAGCGGTACAAGTAGTGCAGGTTGTTTAAATTCAAGTTTAACAACTGTTACCGTAAATGTAACTTCAACTCCTACTTTGGTGGCAAGTTCAAGTACTATTTGTGCTGGACAAACAGCTACTTTAACAGTAATTGGCGCAACTAATTATACTTGGACACCTGGAAATACCAACGGAACTACATATACCATTGCGCCAAGTTCTAACACCGTGGTTACTATATTGGGTGCCAATGGTACTTGTACAACACAAACAACTTTATCGGTTACTATTGGCTCAGGAATTTCAATTGCTGTAAATAATGCTACTATCTGTACAGGACAAACTGCAACACTAACAGCAAGTGGAGCAACCAGTTATACATGGAGTAACAATTCAAATTCTAGTTCAATTTCTGATAACCCAAGCAGCACCACTGTATATACAGTATCTGGAAATAATGGCTCGTGCGCAGGCGTTTCAACGGCTACTATTTTTGTAAATCCAGTACCTACACTTACAGCAAGCGCAAGTAATATTTGTAGCGGAGGTACTGCAACTTTAAATGTTAGTGGAGCAAATACCTACACGTGGTCTAATGGAAATAGTAGTTCCACACAAACCGTAAATCCAAATGCAACCACCGTTTATACCGTAACAGGAACAAACACCTTTGGTTGCAATAATATAGGTATTACCACAGTTACTGTAAATGTAGCTACTACACCTACGCTCTCTGTCAACTCTACATCGGTGTGTAACGGACAAACTGTTACATTAACAGCATCAGGCGCTACAAGCTACACTTGGAACACTGGAGAAAACACTAGCACCATAAACGTTAGCCCTACTAATACTAGTACATTCTCGGTTATTGGCGATAATTCAGGTTGCCTATCATCAGCTGTAACAAGCACTGTTATTGTTGATCCTACTACACTTAGCACATTTACTAACGCATACAATAGTTGTCCTAATCAATCAGTAACCATTCAAGCTACTGGTTCAAATAGCACTACCACAACTTATACTTGGAGTAACGGTAGCAATGCGTTTTCTCAAACAGTTTCGCCAAGCACTACAAGTACTTTTACCGTAATTGGAACTTCATTAAGTGGATGTCCAGCATTATCGGGTACAGTTACAGTCAATGTTAATGCTATTTCTGCTGATTTCACAGGTATTACAACTACAACACTAACTGTTGGCGAGACCTTAAATTTAACCGATGCAAGTACCAATGCTAATAATATAAGTTGGCAATACTGCGGAGGCACATCTACATCAAGCGTTATTACAATTCCATTAAGCGATACTGGAACATGCTGTATAAAATTAGTAGCAACAAATACCTCTTGTAGCGATAGCATTACTAGATGTGTTACTGTTATTAAAGAAATGACGATTACTATACCAAATGTATTTACACCTAATGGAGATGGAGTGAATGAAGTATTTAAAATAACTAGCAATGGCTTAAAATCACTTCATTGTGCAATTTATGATAGATGGGGTTTAAAACTATATGAATGGGATGGCGTAAATGGTTATTGGGACGGAAATACTAAAACGGGCCCAGCGCCAGATGGCACTTATTTTTACATCATCACTTATTCGGATTACTTAGATAAAACAACAACTGAAAAAGGTTTCTTAAATTTGTTCCAAAAATAATTTAGAACTATAATGAATGAATTTAGAGAAGAGTTACTTATTAAACTTTCTATTCCGATTTATGCCTTAGTTATTGGTATTGAAATACTCTATAGTTGGTGGCATCATAAAAAATATTATTCTACAAAAGGCATCTTAGCCAATTTATACCTCTCTGCCTTAAATTTCACTTTAGATATTTTAGTGAGAGGTTTATGCTTATTTATACTTGGTTTTTTTTACCAATTCAAATTAATAGAAATTAATAAAGAAGTACACCCCTTTTTATATTGGAGTGTTTTATTAATTGCACAAGACTTTATGTTTTACTGGCTACATCGCATAGATCACTATTGCCGATTGTTTTGGGCCGTACATGTTACACATCATTCTTCCGAAGAGTTTAATCTTACCGTAGGTTTTCGTTCATCTGTATTTCAGCCATTATATCGTTTTATTTATTTTATTCCGTTATCACTTTTAGGTTTCGACCCATTAGATGTGATGTTTATTTATGCAGCTACACAAATTTATGGCATCTTAATACATACCAAAACAGTAGGTAAATTAGGATTTTTAGAGTGGTTTTTATCAACTCCTTCTCATCATCGGGTGCATCATGCTAGTAATATAAAATACCTTGATAAAAACATGGGCATGGTATTTATTATTTGGGACAGACTATTTGGTACATTTGAAGAAGAGAATGAAGAAGTTACTTATGGATTAACTTCCAATATAAAAACATATAACCCAATTACCCTTGTGTTTCACGAATGGCAAGCCATTTGGAATGATTTAAAAAAACCATCATCATTTAAAGATAAGTTCATGTATATTTTTGGTCCTCCAGGTTGGAGTCATGATGGTAGTAAAAAAACCTCTACGCAATTAAGACGAGAGTTGGCTTTAAAAAGAATTAAACCTTAATCATTTTATGATATGCCTAATATTGTAACTGTTTTCAAAAAAATTACCGACTTTATTAATAACAAGTTGTGGAGGCTTCGCTTAGACAAGCTGGAAAAGAAACAAGGTTTTTTATTAAAACAGTTACGCATTTTTATTTTAGCAATTAAAGGATTTAATGAAGATAAATGTTTACTTAAAGCCTCTGCCCTCACTTATTATTCATTGTTTTCTATAGTACCAGTTATTGCTTTAGCATTTGCTATTGCCAAAGGATTTGGCTACCAAGAAGAAATGAAAAAACAAATTCTTTTAAAATTTGATGACCAACAAGCCATATTATTACAAGCTTTTGAATATGCCGATAAAATGTTAGCCAATACGCATGGAGGTTTAATAGCAGGTATTGGTGTTGTACTCTTGCTGTGGTCGATTATGAAACTGCTTGGTAATATTGAAAATAGTTTCAACGAGATTTGGGAAATTCATAAAGACCGTTCGTTGGTTAGAAAAATTACAGATTATATGTCTATTATGTTACTAGCGCCCATTGTATTTATCTTATCTGGAACAATTACCGTAGGCTTAAAAACAAGTGTGGAAGCTGTTACCTCTGATTTATATTATTTTAGTCCCATTACAACAACTTTCTTTCATATCCTTGCCTTTACGCTTATCTGGGCTATTTTTGTTTTTATTTATATTGCATTACCAAATACCAAAGTAACCTTCCTAGCAGCTGGAAAAGCAGCATTGGTAGCTGCAGGATTATTTGAATTATTACAATGGGCTTATGTTGCTTCGCAAGTAGGCGTTGCACAATACAATGCTATTTATGGTAGTTTTGCTGCCTTACCTTTATTTTTAATTTGGTTACAATATTCGTGGTATATTGTCTTATTTGGTTCAGAGCTAGCTTTTGCAAATCAAAATGTAGAACATTATGAATTAGAAAATGATATTGTAAACATCAGTCATCGTTATAAAAGCGTTATTGCACTAATGATTGCCAATTGTGTGGTGAAAAATTTTAACGAAGGCAAAGAAGCATTAACTTCAAAAGAAATTGCCACTCGACTAGATTTACCAATACGATTAGCTAGAACTATTATAAATGAATTTATAGAAGTAGGAATTTTTAACGAGGTAAAGATGTCAAATGATAAAGAAACAGGATACCAACCAGGTATTTCTGATACTAAACTTACGGTAAAATTTATTATTGATAAATTAGACGAAAAAGGCGTGAATAATTTACCAATTGGTGATTCTAACGAGTTAGCAACCGTTAATCGTTTAATGAAAGACTTAGACGATGTATTAAACAACAATAAAGGAAATACATTGGTAAAAGACCTTGTTTAAACCATTCATCTCATGACGCCAAAGCTAATTCCAGCAACTGAAAAAGATTTAGAACTTATTCATAACCTAGCTTATGAAATTTGGAATCAGCATTATGTGAGTATTATTGGGCAAGAACAAGTAAATTATATGCTTCAAAAAATGTATGACATTGAAAGTTTAAAGGAGCAAATAAACACTAAGAAACATCAATTTTATTTAATAGAATTTAACTCCAAGGTAATTGGCTTCCTTTCTATCAGTAGCGATAAAAATTCATATTATTTTCTACATAAGTTTTATATACTTTCACAGTCTTCTAACCTAAATATTGGCTCCACAGTTCTACAAATTTTAGTTGATATAATCCATCCCAAAAGCATCACGCTTACAGTTAATCGTCAAAACTACAAATCCATTAATTTTTACTTTAAAAACGGCTTTAAAATCAAAAAAGTTGAGGATTTTGACATCGGAAATGGCTATCAAATGAATGATTTTATCATGCAAAGAGATTTTTAACATTTTAAGGCAAAAAATCGTATATTTAAACCTTAAAATAACGTAACATCTACGTTTATTAAAAGCACAACATGAAATATAATACACAACTTCCAAAACTGGAAATTCCTGAATATGGTCGAAACATTCAGGTAATGATTGAACATTGTACAACTATCGAAGATAGAGAAGAACGAAATAAATGCGCTAAAGCTATTATTCAAATAATGGGGCAACTCAATCCTCATCTTAGAGACATCTCCGATTTTAATCATAAACTCTGGGATCATTTATTTGTCATCTCTAAGTTTAAGTTAGATGTTGATTCTCCCTATCCAAAGCCAAGTCCCGAATCTTTTGCTACCAAGCCCAAATCGGTTCCTTATCCAGCTACCAAAATGAAATACAAACACTATGGTAAAACCATCGAACGTATCATTGATGCTGCTAAGAAATACGAAGATGGTCCAGAGAAAAAAGAATTATCTCGTTTAATTGCTACACACCTTAAAAAGTCTTATGTTAATTGGAACAAAGATTCCGTTACTGATGATGTCATCTTTAAGCAATTTAAAGAAATGACGAATAATGAGTTAGATATTGACGAAACAACAGCGCTAACACATGCTAACGAACTAAGAAATAAAAACCATAACAACCAAGCACACATTAACTTAAATGCCGCTACTAATAATAGCGGAGGCGGAAAAAACCGTCATAAGAAAAATAAAAGATTTAAACATCGCAATAATAACAACCGATAGTAGAAAAATTTATGGCTGTATTTGAAGTAACAGGAGGCAAACAACTAAAAGGAGATATTATTCCACAAGGTGCAAAAAACGAAGCACTACAAATTATTTGTGCTGTATTACTTACACCCGAAAAAGTAACCATTAGTAATATTCCAGATATTGTTGACATCAATAAACTGATTGATTTATTAAGAGATTTGGGTGTAAAAGTTGAAAAAACAGGGCACGAAGAATACACCTTTCAGGCAGATGATATAAAAGTAGATTATTTGGTATCGCCCGAATTTAAAAAGAAAGGTGGAGGGCTAAGAGGCTCTACCATGATAATTGGTCCTATGCTTGCCCGATTTGGCGTAGCCTATATGCCAAAACCAGGTGGAGACAAAATTGGTCGTAGAAGAATGGATACGCATTTTATTGGTTTTGAAAATTTGGGTGCCAATTTTGAATACGATTCTGAGAACGAAACCTTTAAGGTAACTGCCAAGAAATTAAAAGGTACTTACATGTTACTCGACGAAGCTTCGGTAACAGGTACTGCTAATATTGTAATGGCTGCTGTACTTGCAGAAGGTACAACCACCATCTATAATGCAGCTTGTGAACCCTATTTACAACAACTATGTAAAATGTTGATTCGTATGGGTGCAAAAATTTCGGGTGTTGGTTCTAACTTACTTACTATTGAGGGTGTTACTTCTTTAAAAGGCACTACACACCGCTTGTTACCCGATATGATTGAGATTGGTTCATTTATTGGCTTAGCAGCAATGACTCAATCTGAAATTACTATTAAAGATGTATCGTATGATAATTTGGGTTGTATCCCAAAAGTATTTTCAAGGCTCGGCATACAAATGGAAAGACGTGGTGATGATATTTATATTCCATCACAATCACATTATGAAATAGAATCGTTTATTGACGGCTCTATGCTAACCATTGCCGATGCTATTTGGCCAGGTTTTACACCCGATTTGTTAAGTATTGTATTAGTTACTGCCATTCAAGCACGAGGCAATATCTTAATTCATCAAAAAATGTTTGAAAGCCGCTTATTTTTTGTAGATAAACTCATTGATATGGGGGCTCAAATTATTTTATGCGATCCGCATCGTGCAACCGTTATGGGGCTTGATCGCAAGGTTCAATTAAGAGCCATTCAAATGGCATCACCAGATATTAGAGCAGGTGTTGCGTTGCTTATTGCAGCGATGAGCGCTAAAGGAAAAAGTACCATTTTTAATATCAATCAAATTGATAGAGGATATCAAAATATTGATGGACGATTAAATGCCATTGGGGCAGAAATTATTAGGAAAAGTTAAAATGAAAAGCATAGTTCCATCGCTCATTGTATCTATCATTTTATTAGCCTGTGCTAGTAAAAAAGACACAATTTCTTCTAATCAAAGTTCTAACCAAACAAGCAACACTAATTCAAGTCAGGTAGTGGTAGAGGGATTAAACTTGGGAAACAAAGCACCCGAGATTATGCAAGCTACACCAACAGGTAATGTTCTTACACTTAGTAATTACAAAGGTAAAATGTTACTTATTGATTTTTGGGCAAGTTGGTGCGCACCATGCCGGGCAGAGAATCCAACAGTTGTTTCAGCCTATAAAAAATTTAAAGACAAGAATTTTAAATCAGGTAACGGATTTGAGATACTTAGTGTCTCCCTCGATCAAAATGCCGCAGCTTGGGCAAAAGCAATACAAAAAGATAGCCTAATTTGGAAAGGACACGTGAGCGACTTGCAAGGTTGGAATAATGCCGCTGCTATAAAATATGGAGTAAGAAGCATTCCAACCAATTATTTAATAAATGGCGATGGTATTATTGTAGCCAAAGGATTAAGAGGAAGCGACTTAGAAAAAGCGTTAAATGACCAGTTAAAATAACCTTGTACTTATGAGATCTAAATTTCTGAATATTCTTTTTGTATTTGTTACTACTATTACAATTGCTCAACCAAAGTTCCCCGACAAATTTCCTTTTGACACTTTAGCATACATAGATAAAGAAGGTGTGAAATGTTATTTTGATGTTGCTAAGACAACTAAAAAAATATTTTTATTTTTTGATATAAGTACCGAAGCTCAGGCAGAAGCCATGTATGGCGGGGCTAATTTTGTATTTGGTGAAAGAAGAACAGTTATCTTCCCTATTTATTTTTCAGGACAATTAATAAAGAAACCCAATATGGAAGTGCGATCGAAAATTGCCGTGCAATTATTTCGAACTCCCGAAACTTCTATTTTTAAAGAATTTGGTATTACTAAAAATGATTTACCTCTCATAGTTGTTTATAACGAAAAAAACAAATTGTGTGGTATTACCGATGAGGTGGAAAACATCACTAAAATAGCTTGTGGTGCAGATGCCGCACAAATAAAACTATTACGCTTAAAATTAATGACCGAGAACCCTAATAAAGAATTATTACCTTATGCTGGAAAAGAAGTGGCTATTATTGGTGAAAAAACTAAAGATACCGTTGCTAAGGTTATTACCAATAAATATGGCGACTTTAATGTAGAACTAACGGATATTCAACAGGATTATTTAATTACGGTTAATGAAAAAAACAAAGCCACTAAATTTGTAATACTTGCTAAACAATCTGGCGAAGTGGTAGGTAGCTTTAAAGCCACAGATAAAGGTTTTGTTTATAGATTATTAGCAACTGACCTTGTAAACCTTCCAGAAATATCAGAAGAGGAAGATGATTTGAATTTTACGATGTCTCAAAAAAATATTTCCAACACCAATCAATTTGTAATTACCGAAAATTTATATTATCAACTCAAAAACTTTTCATTAAGTCAAAGCTCCAAAGAAACTTTAGAGAACATTTATTCCTTATTAGTAAACTATCCACAATTCCAATTAGAGATTATTTCTCATACCGATTCACAAGGAGATGATAAAAGTAACTTAACCCTTTCAACCAAGCGCTCTGAATCAGTTGTAGATTATTTAATAAAATTAGGAGTAGATTCAAGCCGTTTAAAGGCCGTTGGGAAAGGTGAAAAAGAAATTAGAAATAGATGTAAAAATGGAGTTGACTGTTCCGATAAAGAACACGAATACAACAGAAGAACCGAATTCAAATTTACAAGAAAATGAAAAAATTATTACTCATCGTATTCTTGCTGTCGGTAGGAATTGCCAAATCACAAAAAGTTGAAAAACTAAGAGTTGGTGAAAAAATTGCATTCTCAAAAATAACCGTTATTAATCAAAACCATAAGGACACACACATTGAACTACCCAATGGTAAAACAATGATTGACCGTTTTGTACTTATTTATTTTTATTCTCCAGATAAACCCATTAAAGAATTAATGGCTTTTAATAATGAAGTAGAGCGCATTTTAAATAAATTTCAAAACAACAGCTGTAAAGGCGCTAGTGAAATTGAGTACGTTACTATTTGTGCAAGCAAGGATTTTAAGACATGGGAAAATATTTTAAATGAAACTGGTTACAACAAACCTAAATTTACAGGAAAGAAAACAAACGGCTTAGCAGAAAAGGGGTTAAAAGATAAATTACTAGAAATTTTTAAGGTAACTGATATGCCCAGTTTGTTTTTAGTAAACCCTAAAGGACGATTATACCTCGAAACAAATAATGTAGAAGAGCTTAATAAAACTTTTTTAAACATTTGTAGAAACTCAAGTAACGCCACTGCCGATTTAACGGGAAAAATATTAGGAGGCGAAAAAGGAAGAACACCGCTTGCAGAACAAAAAGTATATTTAATTAAAGGCGAAAATGATACCATTAACAAAACACTCACCGATAATTTTGGTGATTTTGTATTTAAGCAAGTAGATACAACACAAAAATTAAGCATCAGATTAGAAGCCAGTGCTATAAATTTAAAAAGTCAAAAAGTATATTTAGCTAAACAAAGCGGCGAAGTGGTGTCCGAATTTAAAAAATCAAGTTCAGGAACATTTGAGTATAAACTTTTAACAGTAGATGTAGCCACATTATCAGAAATTGAAGATGAAGAAGATATAACCATGAAGTATAAAAAATTCAGCAGTTCTAATAAAAAAGATTTTACCATTGCTGAAAATATTTATTATGACTTAGGTAAATACAATATCGTTACTCAAAGCGAAATTATATTAGACAAAGTGATTGGTATTATGAATGCCTCTCCAAACGTAAAATTGGAAGTGATTTCACATACAGATGCCCAAGGCGATGATGCCGCTAACTTAAAGCTATCCGAACAACGATCGGAAGCTGTTATCAATTATTTAATAAGCAAAGGAATTAGCACATCAAGATTAAAAGGTATTGGAAAAGGCGAACATGAAATTAGAAATAGATGTACCAATGGCGTGTCTTGTTCGGATAAAGAACATGAATACAACCGAAGAACCGAATTCAAATTTATTAAGAACTGACAAAATTTCGGGAATTTGCAATTGGCAAACATATTGATATCTAGAGAGTATAAATACTATAATTATGGAACAGAACGAGAAAGAACCGATTAATTCAGCGGAAGATACGCAAGCAAACCATATTGAAACAGAAAACAACGAAAAAGTTGAGGAAAATGTGGCAGAAAACGAAGTGAAAAACACCGATACTGACGCCAAAATAGCAGAACTCAACGATAAGTATATTCGTTTATATTCAGAGTTTGATAACTATAGAAAACGCACTATAAAAGAAAAAGCAGATATTATTCGCTCGGCTGGCGAAGAGGTTTTTAAAGCCATATTACCTGTTATTGATGATTTTGAAAGAGCTATTAAGGCAAATGAATTAGTAACCGATGCTGAACCAATAAAAGAAGGCGTTACTTTAATTTATAATAAACTTAAAACATCTATAACCTCTAAAGGCTTAGAAGTACTTGAATCAATTGGTAAACCATTTGATGATTCGTATATGGAAGCCATCACCTCTATTCCAGCACCAAGCGAAGATATGAAAGGAAAAATAATAGATGAGGTAGAAAAAGGGTATAAAGTAGGCGATAAAGTGATTCGTTTTGCAAAGGTAGTTGTAGCAAGTTAATTTAAAAACACATGTCAAAAAGAGATTATTACGAGATACTAGGTGTAGCAAAAGGTGCTAGTGATGATGATATCAAAAAAGCATATCGTAAACTAGCTATTAAATATCACCCTGATAAAAACCCAGATGATAAAGCGGCTGAAGAAAAATTTAAAGAAGCTGCTGAAGCGTATGAGGTATTGAGTAATGCCGAAAAACGTCAGCGCTACGACCAATTTGGACATGCTGGTGTTGGCGGTGCTGCAGGAGGTGGCGGATTTGGTGGTGGCATGAACATGGAAGATATTTTTAGCCATTTTGGCGACATCTTTGGTGGTCATTTTGGAGGTGGCGGATTTGGTGGTGGGCGTTCTAGTGGCGGAAGACGTGTGATGAGAGGTTCTAACTTAAGAATTAAAGTAAAACTAAATCTGCAAGAAATTGCCAAGGGCGTAGAGAAAAAATTAAAAGTAAATAAATTTGTTTCTTGTAACACCTGTCATGGTAGTGGCGCTAAAAACGGACAAGTAGATACTTGCAAACAATGTAATGGTAGCGGTACACAAGTAAAAGTACAACAAACATTTTTGGGAGCTATGCAAACCCAAACCACTTGTAGTGCATGTAATGGCGAAGGAAAAGTAGTAAAAGATAAATGTAACACTTGCCACGGCGATGGCATTGTGCGTGCAGAAGAAGTTATTTCGGTAAATATTCCGGCAGGTGTTGCAGAGGGTATGCAATTATCTGTGAGTGGTAAAGGAAACGCTGCACCTCGTGGTGGTATTAATGGTGATTTATTAGTATTGATTGAAGAGGAAGAACATGAATTACTAAAAAGAGATGGCGGTAATTTATTCTATGATTGCTACATCAACTTTGTAGATGCCGCACTTGGCACGAGTGTTGAAATTCCAACAGTAGATGGTAAAGTAAAAATAAAAGTTGATGCAGGTACACAGAGTGGTAAAGTATTGCGTTTAAAAAACAAAGGATTACCTGATGTAAACTCTTATGGACATGGTGATTTACTGGTAAATATCAATATTTGGACACCACAAAATTTAAGTTCCGAAGAAAAGAAAATATTAGAAGGCTTACGTCAATCTAAAAACTTTACTCCAAATCCTAATCGAAAAGAAAAAGGTTTCTTTGATCGTATGAAAGAATACTTTGAGTAAACTAATTCAGTTGCTCCAAGAATTTTAAAGTTATTGCGTATAAGGTATCTAATTCGGTTTTAGTTACACAGTAAGGTGTTATAAAATACAATACATTACCAAGTGGTCTTACAATAACACCTTGTTTTAAAAAGTAGTTGGCAATATTCTCTGAGGCATTATTCAAATAATGTGTATGCTCCTCAGTATTTATTTCAAGGGCTAAAATAGTGCCTGTTTGCCTGACATCTTGCAACTTCGAGTGGTTCTTAATTTGACTTAAAAACGTATGATGACTTTTAGCAATCATTTCAATCTGCGACCATGTTTCTGGTTTTTCCATTAAATCTAAACTTGCCAACGAAGCCGCACACGCTGTAGGATTAGCCGTATAACTATGTCCATGAAAAAAGGTTTTAGTTTTGTCTTCACTAACACAGGCATCATAAATAAATTGAGCACAACTTGTAACACCCAATGGCATATAACCTCCCGTTAATCCTTTTGAAAGACAAAAAATATCGGGTTGTTGGTTTAAATAATCACTCGCAAAAAACTGACCTGTGCGTCCAAATCCTGTCATTACCTCATCGGCTATACAAATCACTTGATTCTCATGGCACAACTTAATTAATCGATCTAAATAGTGTGGCTCGTACATCAACATACCAGCCGCTCCTTGCACTAGAGGTTCAAAAATAAAACCAGCAATATCTTTATGGTTTTCAAACCAATTTAGCATCACTTGTTCTATCTCCTCAATATTATCTTGGTTTGGTAAAGGAATATGAATAACATCAAACAACAAATTCTCAAAGGCATTATTAAACACATTGCGCGCGCCCACACTCATTCCACCAAAGGTATCACCGTGATAAGCGTTTTCAAAGGCAATAAATTTTCGCTTTGGAATATCTTGATTATGCCAGTATTGTAAAACCATTTTTAGAGCCACCTCTACTGAGGTAGAACCATTGTCGGAATAAAATATCTTAGTTTGATTGTTTGGTAAATGTTTTAATAAACGCTCAGCTAAGGTAACCGCAGGCTGATGTGTAAATGCACTAAAAATAGCGTGCTCTAAAGTATGTAATTGTTCAGTTACCTTTTGTGTTATATACGGATGACAATGGCCATGAAGATTAACCCACCAACTCGAAATGGCATCTAATAATTTTTGATTTTGATCATCGTAAAAATAAGCCCCTTCGCCTTTTACAATGGGTATAGCATTATTGGCAAATTTTAAATGTGTAAACGGATGCCACACATATTGTTTGTCTTTTTCAACTATACCATCTAAATTCATTATTTTCTAGTGTGTGAGTAACATCTTTAAAAGTCAAAATTAATTTGCCCGTCTTTTCCTTTAAAATTATTTGGGTCTAATTTTTCCATTGCCCTACGGTGTAATTCCATAGGCGATAAGCCATTTCCACCGATGCTTTCATCTTCTTCCGAAAAATCTTCTAATTCAATTTCTTGTGATTCTCTTAAATTAATTTCTTTTACTTTATAAGAAGTTAATTTTTTACCCTTTGCTTTCATATTTGTAACAGGCGAAAACTCTACCAAATTAACGGTTTCATCTGGAATGTCTTTATCTTTTTGTTTTCCAAATTTCACATCAATAACTGGTTGAATTTGAGAAGTAATTAATTCAATTCTTGAATCATCGTGCTCGGTTATAATTAATGTTTTAGAAGTGGTGTTTTCAGGTAAAAAACGTTTGGTAATATATGATTTGCTTTCGCCATCATAATACACACAAGTTAAAGTTTGCTGAGGATAAAATTTTTCAATTAAAACAATATCTTCATCAAAATGATTTAACACATCATACGTATAAAGTTTATAGTATCCTTTGCTGGTAACCGTTAAAATTTTATCTTCTCCAGCAAATTTACCTAAATACGTTCCTTTACCTTCTTTATTTAAACGATGTACAGCATCATTAAACCAATAATCTTCGGCAGCTAAAGTTGAAGCACCTTTTGTTTTTAATAATACTTTTTTTACTGCATACTTAGTAACAATATTTCCTGTAGAAGCTCTTCCTTTTACTGGAATCTCAGAAAAATCTACATCTAACTCAAACTTGCGTAAACCCGACACTGGTTTTAAGATAACTTGAACCGTTTCTGCTTCGCCATTGGGATTAATTGTAAACCAATGTACAGTTGAATTTGGAGTACCTTTAGTTAAGTTATATTCTTTATCACGCGTAACACCTGTTACATTAAATCGTTTAATAAATGTAATTCCTTTTGGTCCATCAGTATAAATCATATTATACGTGGTGCGTTCATCATTTTTCTTAAAGATGGCAATGTGTATAATATCTTTTCCAATAAATACTTTATCAGATACTTTAAATACTTTCATAATACCTTCTTTGGTAAAGGCAATAATATCATCTAAGTCAGAGCAATCGCAAACAAACTCATCTTTCTTTAAACTCTTACCCGCAAAGCCTTCGGCACGATTCACATATAATTTTTCGCTAGCAATAATTACCTGTGTGGCGTTAATGGTTTCTAATTCTTTAGTTTCTGTTTTACGCTCTCTGCCGGCTCCATATTTCTTTTTTAAATTTTTGAAATACTCTACTGCATAATCTACTAAATTAGCTAAATGACCTTTTACAGCTTCAATTTTTGCTTCCAATTCTTTCATGTGTTCCTCTGCTTTAATAGTATCAAAGCGAGTAATACGAATCATTGGTATTTGAGTAAGGCGTTGTAAATCTTCATCTACAATTTCTCTTAATAATTTTTTACGATGCGGCTTAAATCGTTCGTATAAGTATTCATATAACGACTCTCTGGTAGAATATTTTTTAAAGTCGATATACATTTCTTCTTTAATAAATATTTTTTCGAGTGAAGAAAAATGCCATTTTTCTTCAAGTTCATTTTTTTCAATTTCTAATTCGCGACGCAACAACTCTAAAGTTTGTTGAGTTGAAATTTTTAAAATTTCACTAACGCCTAAAAAACGAGGTTTTTCATTTTCGATAATACACGCATTGGGCGAAATACTTACCTCACAATTGGTAAAGGCATATAAGGCATCAATGGTTTTATCGGGAGAAATGCCTGGTTGCAAGTGAATTAAAATCTCAACATTTTCTGCGGTATTATCCTCTACTTTTTTAATCTTTATCTTTCCCTTATCGTTTGCAGCAATAATTGAATCAATTAAAGTGCCTGTAGTAGTACTAAATGGAATCTCAGAAATAACTAAGGTTTTAGAGTTTAGTTCTTTAATACGTGCCCTAATTTTTATCTTTCCACCACGCATTCCATCTTTATAGTCGCTAAAATCGGCAATACCACCTGTTATAAAATCAGGGAAAATTTGTGCCTTGCGCCCACGAAGAATTTGAATAGAGGCATCTATCAATTCGTTGAAATTGTGTGGTAATATTTTGGTGGCTAATCCAACGGCAATACCTTCAACACCATGCGCTAATACTAATGGAAATTTTACAGGTAAAGTTAATGGCTCTTTGTTACGACCATCATAACTCAATCCCCAATTGGTAGTTTTAGGATTAAATAAAACCTCTTGTCCAAATTTTGATAAACGAGCCTCAATGTAACGTGGTGCAGCTGCGCTATCGCCAGTTAAAATATTTCCCCAGTTACCTTGGCAATCAATTAATAAATCTTTTTGCCCCATGGTAACTAAAGCATCGCCAATACTGGCATCGCCATGCGGATGATACTTCATTGTATTACCAATTAAATTGGCTACTTTGTTATATCTACCATCTTCTAATTCCCACATGCTATGTAAAATACGGCGTTGTACCGGTTTTAAACCGTCCTCCATAGCTGGTACCGCACGTTCTAATATAACATAACTGGCGTAATCTATAAACCAATTTTTAAACATGCCCGATACATGTTTAACTCCACTTAATTCTTTGTGTTCTTGTTCGTTATTTGTATTCTCTTCCATTATTCTTAAATCAATTTTTAAACAATTTACAACTTTAATAGGCTTAGTGAGTTGCTTTATTAATTACAGGCCTATCCAAATTGAAAATTTATTTCACTAACTCCTCTTCTAAATCTTTCTCAATAACAAGGTTATCAATTATAAATTCCTGACGCTCTTGTGTATTTTTTCCCATGTAATAATTTAATAACTGCTGAATAGAGGCTTGTTGATCAATTAACACAGGCTCTAAACGAATATCTTTTCCAATAAATAATTTAAACTCATCGGGCGATATTTCTCCTAAACCTTTAAATCGAGTAATTTCGGGCTTAGGGCCAAGTTTTGCAATAGCCGCTTTGCGTTCTTCATCGCTATAACAATAAATGGTTTCTTTTTTATTTCTCACTCTAAACAATGGTGTTTGCAATATATATACATGACCATTTTTCACTAAATCTGGAAAAAATTGCAAAAAGAAAGTTAATAGTAACAAACGAATATGCATACCATCTACATCAGCATCAGTAGCAATTACTACGTTGTTATATCTTAAATCTTCTAAAGAATCTTCGATGTTTAATGCTGCTTGTAATAAATTAAACTCTTCGTTTTCATACACTACTTTTTTCCCAAGGCCAAAACAGTTTAATGGTTTTCCTTTTAAGCTAAATACGGCTTGCGTGTTTACATCACGTGTTTTAGTAATAGAACCACTAGCCGAGTCTCCCTCGCAAATAAAAATAGTTGTTTCGTGGGCACGTGGATTTTTAGAATCATCTAAGTGTACTCGGCAATCGCGTAATTTACGATTGTGTAGTGATGATTTTTTAGCACGCTCGCGGGCTAGTTTTTGAATCCCAGAAAGTTCTTTTCGTTCACGCTCATTCGCAATTATTTTTGCCTCAATGGCTTTAGCAATTTCAGGATTTTTATGTAAGTAATTATCTAATTGTTGCTTAATAAAATCGCCTACAAATGAGCGCATGGATTGTCCGCCTGGTGCAATTTCTTGCGAACCAAGTTTAGTTTTAGTTTGCGATTCAAAAACGGGTTCTTGCACTTTTACCGAAATAGCCGCCACAATAGATTTACGGACATCTGTTGGATCAAAATCTTTTTTATAAAACTCACGCACCGTTTTTACAACCGCCTCTCTAAATGCTGCTTGATGTGTACCGCCCTGAGTAGTGTATTGCCCATTAACATACGAATAATACTCTTCCGAAAAATGTTCGTTGCTATGCGTCATTGCTAACTCAATATCATCGCCTTTTAAATGAATGATGGGATATAAAATTTCACCAGTAATATTTTTTTCTAATAAATCTTTTAATCCATTATCCGATTTATAAACGGCCTCATTAAAATAAAGCGTAAGCCCTGTATTTAAAAAGGCATAATTCCACAACATTCTATCAATGTACTCGTGTACAAAATGATACTTTTTAAAAATAGTATCATCGGGTTTAAACTCCACATAAGTACCATTGGCTTCGGTAGTAGATTGCACCTTGCTTTCTTTTAATAATTCGCCTTTCGAAAACTCAGCGGTTTTGCATTGTCCATCGCGGTAAGCAATTACTTTAAAATGAGTGGATAAAGCATTTACAGCCTTAGTACCTACTCCATTTAAACCAATAGATTTTTTAAAGGCATCGCTATCGTATTTTCCACCTGTATTAATTTTAGAAACCACATCTACTAATTTGCCTAATGGAATACCACGCCCGTAATCTCTAATGGACACCATACCTTCTTTAACTGTTACTTCAATTTTTTTTCCGGCACCCATCATAAACTCATCAATAGAGTTATCCATTACCTCTTTTATCAATACATAAATACCATCATCAAAAGCCGAACCGTCGCCCAACTTACCAATGTACATACCTGGGCGCATACGAATATGCTCTTTCCAATCTAACGACTTAATGCTATCCTCATTATAATTTCCTACTTGTTTTGCCATATCTTTTTAATTTAAAAATTAAGAAGTCAAAATTTAAAAGAGAACGTACTTTTAAATTTTGACTTATTTTTAGTCACCATCTAATAAATTTCCTAAGCCACCTAAAATACTTCCTTCTTCTTTACGACTACCAGTGCCATAAGATAAAATTCTACCAGCTAATCGACTAATAGGTAAAGTTTGAATCCACACTTTTCCTGGCCCTCTTAACACTGCATAGAAAATTCCTTCGCCACCAAAAATCGTATTTTTAATTCCGCCTACAAATTGTATATCGTATTGCACGTTAGCTGTAAAAGCTACAATACAACCAGTATCTATTTTTAAAATTTCGCCAGCTTGTAAATCCTTTTCAATTACATGACCTCCACTATGCACAAAGGCTAAACCATCGCCTTCTAACTTTTGCATAATAAAGCCCTCGCCACCAAATAAGCCTGTACCCAATTTCTTTTGAAACTCAATACCTACCGAAACGCCTTTGGCAGCACACAAAAAAGAATCTTTTTGGCAAATAATTTTATTACCTAATTGTTGCAAATTCATAGGAATAATTTTACCAGAGTAAGGCGCTGCAAAGGTTACTTGCCTTTTGCCTTGCCCCACATTGGTGTAAATGGTCATAAATAAATTTTCGCCAGTAAGTAAGCGTTTACCTGCTGTAAATAATTTATTCATAAACCCTTTATGATTGCCATCGCCAAACATGGTTTCCATTTGCACGCCATCAGTCATCATCATAAAACTGCCTGGCTCAGCAATCACCGATTCTTGAGGGTCTAACTCAATTTCTACGCACTGCATTTCCTCGCCATGCAATTTGTAATCTATTTCGTGATTATTCATAGTTATTTATTATTTAAAAAATAAAAACTCTAAAAAAGGCGAAAGCCTTTATAGATTTGATTTTTAACCCTCCAAATTTAGAAAAATTACACTTAACGTATGGCTATATTTATTCACAATACAGTTGTTGTAAACTATTACTAAACCCTAGCAATAGCAAGTGTTTAGAGGAATAAAAATAATGTATTAACAATCTAACTCAAATTACTCAATAGCAATTCTATTACAAGCTAAAACTAACTGATTATTGTTTTAAAAATTCTAATATATTTATAGTATTACGTCCTCCAAGTAAAATGTAGAAGTTACATATCATCTGAGTAATTTTACTTTTTCTGTGGTAATTACTTGATTACTTTCAATCACTTTCACTGTGGGTGGGTCAGAGAACTCAAATGTTTTTAGTTCTTTAATTAAATCGTCAAATTCAGATGATGTGGCTACAATAACATTATCTAATCCAATAACATCACCACTCTTTATTTTTGCTTTTACACTTTTAGCTTCGTTTTCTTCGAGAGTTATTAAATAACTTAATGCTTTTCTGTGTACATATTTTAGAGCAATAGCTTCCAAATCTGCTTGTTTATAACGCTCACGTAGGCTCGTCTTCACGCTCCAGCAAATCGGTCCCCTTTCGCTTGTATAAAACATGAGGTCATAAATTACGTTAGGTACAAATGCTACTTTTGCACTCATATAAATTGGTAAAATGTTTTCACGAACGCAAAGCGTTGCTAAAATATATTCAAAAACTTTACCATTTAAGTTATTATTTCTATCTGAATGTTTAGAATAAACGCTCCAATATTTTGCCACATATTCAGATGGTTTTTTATACTCAACTTTTAAGAAATTGGGAAATAGACTATCAAAAACTTGCTCTGCCTTATTATCCTTACCAATAGTAATACTTAACTCATTTAATTTTCCCATTATTCAATCATATCTAATAATTTTATTATTTCTTTAGCTGTTGCTTGAATTGCAGGAACAGCAACAGAGTTTCCAAATTGTTTATATGCAGAGGCGTCTGCAACTGGTATGATAAAATTATCTGGAAACCCTTGCAATCTTGCCCACTCTCTTGGCGTCATTTTTCGAATTCCTTCTTTATTAACTTCACCTTTAATATGAGTGGTGGGTGTAAAATCTTTGAGGCGATGATCATAAACTAAATTTCGCTCTCTCCCCATTCCGCCAACTACAATTGCGTTTGCAATGCCTTTATCTGAAATTACCTCATATCCAAAACCGTTTCCTTTACTTTCATGTCTAGCCTTATGATTATGTAAAGTTTGTAAATATTGAGTAGAAAGAAAATATTTTGTTGCAGGAACCTTTTTTTCTTTAACATCAGCAAACTTTACTTTAATATTTGTTGATTTTGGATATTCAAAAGTTGTTATACCAATATCTTTTCTAAATCCAACTATAAAAATCCTTTCTCTATTTTGTGGTACTCCGAAATCTTTTGCATTAACAATTCGAGGTTCAGGAACGAAATACCCTAAATCATTGCGTAAAACATTTAAAATTGTTTCGAGTGTCTTACCTTTATCATGATTACGTAACCCCTTTACATTCTCAAGAAAAAATGCTTTGGGTTGTTTGCGCTTTATAATTTCAGCCACATCAAAAAATAAAGTTCCTCGGGTATCTTCAAAACCACCTCTTCTTCCAGCAATTGAAAATGCTTGGCAAGGAAATCCAGCACATAAAATATCAAAACCGTTAGGTATATAAGATTTTGTTTTTTCATTTGTAATATCGCCAAAAGGTGTTTCTCCAAAATTCGCTTTATAAGTTCGTTTTGCTTCTCTGTCCCACTCGCTGGTAAATACACATTTTCCTCCTAAATTTTGCATTGCTAAGCGAAACCCCCCAATCCCTGCAAATAAATCTATAAAACTAAACTTATGTTTTTTTACAGGCGGAAAAGGAACTTGAAAAGTATCAAATATTCCGTATTGCAAAGCTTCCTCGGCAGCCCTCAATGTAACGGCCTCATCAGGGAATTTATATTCCAGAATTTCTTTTGTAAGCTTAACGGCTTCTTTTTTATAAAATTTAGAAACTCCATTTGTGTTATTATGTAGATAATGAGTAAATGCTGCCTCGTTAAAATTTTCAGGCTCCTCTATACGCTTCCTAAACAACTTATCATTTAACGTATCTAGTGATATTTTCTCTTTTACTTTCATTCTTACGACTATATTCTTTACTCAATTACTAAAATGCAACTTAATAAACATTTTGCTATTCTAATCTCTTCGAAGATATAAAGAGATTATTAACTCTACAAAAAAACTTAGGTCTTTATTTATGCACAAATCTCAGTAAATCGCCACTTATTTAAAATCAATATTGCCAATTATTTCGGTTGTATCAAATGGTTTAAACCAATCGGCACCCACTTTGTTTTTTAGTTCTTCTTCTCTTATGTTTTTATACTTCATTTTTAAAAGTAATGATACTGTTCTTAAAAAAATATACTTGCAATTTACAGTGTAGCGATGTTTTTTACTAGTATAAAAGTGGTAATTATTAACAATAAAATTAAAAAAAAACTAGAACTTCAAAAAGCCATCTACTTGAAGGCTAATTACACGTTGAGTTTCTGCATCGTTTATTAATCCATTAACATCCATTAAAGTATCTACTTTGCTAATGGGTAATTTGTTATGATATACATTTATTTTTAAGTAATTTAAAATATTGGTTAAATGTTCCATGCCTCTTAAATTTCCAGCTCTACCTGTTGAAACACCCACCAAACAAGCTTTTTTATCCCACCAAGTTTTTGGAGGAATGGCATCTAAAAATACTTTTAAAATACCTGCAAAACTGCCGTTGTACTCGGGCAACACAAAAATAAATTTTTGCTGAGGTTCAATGTGTAAATCTATTAATTTTTGAAAATCAACCGAACGTTTACCAAACAAATCACTATGTAAAAAAGACTCTGGAAGATTTTTTAAACTCAATAAATCAACCTTTATTCCTTTGTTGGTTAATTCAGAAATATAGTATTTTGCTACTTTTTCGGTATTGCTATCGGGCCTATGGGTGGCAGATATAACTGTAATTGAGTGCATTATATTATTAACATTTTAGCAAAGTTATGAATTTTACTGTTAAAAACTAAAATCTAAAAAACACTAAGAATACCTTAAATTTACTGGATTAGATTATTAACGTTATTAGGGACTTTGTTATGAAAATTACGTATTATGGTCATTCTTGTTTTGGTGTTGAAATAAATGGTAAACAGGTTTTATTTGATCCATTTATCTCGCCCAACGAACTGGCTTCGCATATTGATAAAGATACAATTAAGGCTGATTATATTTTAATCTCGCATGGACACGAAGATCATATTGCCGATGCCGTATCAATAGCCAAACGTACTAATGCCACAGTGGTATGTAATTTCGAAATTTATGTTTGGTTACAAAAACAAGGCGTTCAAAACATTCACCCAATGAATACTGGTGGCAAAAAGCAATTTGATTTTGGCTCGGTTAAATGCGTTATGGCTGTACACAGTAGTAGCTTACCAGATGGAAGCTATGGCGGAAATCCTATGGGATTTGTAATTGAAAGCAATGATAAAAACTTTTATTACGCTGGCGATACGGCACTAACGTATGACATGAAACTAATAGGCGACTACCGTCATATTGATTTTGCTTTTTTACCCATTGGCGATAATTTTACAATGAGTGTAGATAATGCTATTATTGCTTGCGATTTCATTAAGTGCAATGATATAATAGGTATGCACTACGATACATTTGGATACATAAAAATAAATAAACCCGAAGCTATTGAGAAATTTGCAAATCAAGGAAAACAATTAACCTTAATAGAAATAGGAAGCACCATCACTAAATAAAATTTTAACACAATACTCTTAAATAAAAAAATTAAACATGGGAAAAATAATTGCAATAGCTAATCAAAAAGGAGGAGTAGGAAAAACTACCACAGCTATCAACTTAGCAGCATCATTAGCTGTATTAGAGTATAAAACATTATTAGTAGATGCCGACCCTCAGGCAAATGCCACCTCTGGTGTTGGCGTTAATTCTCAAGAGGTTTCTCAAGGCTTATACGAATGTATTGTAAAAGACATTCATCCTAAAGATGTAATTAAAGAAACGGATACGCCTAACTTATACTTACTACCCACAACACCCGATTTAGTAGCACTTGAACTTGAAATTGTGGATTTGCCAAACAGAAATCACATGATGAAAGAGGCACTTGATAAGGTAAAAAATGATTATGATTTTATAATTATAGATTGTTGTCCGTCGTTAGGCCTTACTGTTATTAACTCATTAGCGGCAGCAGATAGCGTTATCATTACCCTACAAAGTGAATACTTTGCTTTAGAAGGTATGGGTAAATTACTACAAACCATAAAATTGATACAAGAAAATATTAATACCAATTTAGATATTGAAGGCGTACTTTTAACCATGTACGACCCTCGTTTAAAATTAGCCAACATGGTCGTGGAAGAAGTAAAGATGCATTTCCAAAATATGATGTTTAATACCATTATACAACGAAACACTAAACTTGCCGAAGCACCAAGTCATGGAAAAACCATTATTATGCACGATGCCGTTGGAAAAGGTTCACTCAATTATTTAAACTTAGCTCGCGAAATTTTACAAAGAAACGGACTAACAAAAATGACCGAAGAAGAACGTAATATTAATCCAATGGAATTTGAATCAGAATTTAACGAAGAATAAATACAGAAGAAAAGATGAGTAGCAGTAAAAAACCAGCATTAGGAAGAGGATTAAGCGCTTTATTACAAAATGCCAAAACAGATATTACCACAAAACAATCTGGAGAAGGAACTCCAGTTGTTGGTTCGATAGCTGTTATAAAAATAAAAGATATTGAGGCAAATCCATTTCAGCCACGTACTAATTTTGAAGAAATTGCTTTACAAGAATTAGCCGATTCTATTAAATTACATGGCATTATCCAGCCAATTACCGTTCGTAAATTAGGATATGATAAATACCAACTCATTTCGGGTGAGCGACGTTTTAGAGCATCACAATTAGCAGAACTAACGGAAATTCCAGCATACATAAGAGTAGCAAACGACCAAGCAATGCTGGAAATGGGTTTAATTGAAAACATTCAACGCGAAGACTTAGATCCTATGGAAATTGCCTTAAGCTACAAACGATTGATAGATGAATGTAATTTAACTCAAGAACAATTAGGAGAAAAAGTAAGTAAACAACGTAGTACAGTTACTAATTTTTTACGTTTACTGAAATTACCCGTAGTTATTCAAAAATCATTGCGCGACAAAGAAATATCGATGGGACACGCTCGTGCACTATTAAGTATTGAAAATGAAGATAAGCAATTAGCTATTTTTGCAATGGCTGTTGAAAATGATTTATCAGTTAGACAGATTGAAGAATTAGCTCGAGGCGAAAAGATGCAGTTTAAACCTAAAGTAAGTCGTGTAGAAAAACCACTCACTATTGAAGACAAACAAATTGCCAAAAAATTAGAGAAACTATTTAATAAGTCTTATAAATTTAAACGTAATGCTAAAGGCGTTGGTTCGGTAACACTTAATTTTAGTAACGATACCGAGCTTCAACATATTTTATCTTTTTTTGACATAAATTAACCACACTGTATTGGCTTAATGAATAGTATGCTTACTATTTTTGATGAGGTGAAAAAAAATATTTACATATTACTATTGTTCTTTTTCGCCTCATCATTTTGTGTTGCTCAACAATCCGACTCACTTCGTTTGTCGTATCAACACGATTCTATTCAAAAAAAACGAGCTGTAAAAAAAGCTATTTATTCCACTGCCCGAAAAGCCACTATTATGAGTGCTTGCCTACCAGGCTTAGGGCAAATTTATAATAAGAAATATTGGAAAGCACCTGTTATTTACGTTGCATTAGGCGGCTTGGCGTATTGGGGAATAAGTAATCACACTAAATATAAATACTATAGTAACAACTTACGAGCTATTTATGATGATGATCCTAATACAAACAATAATACATTATATTCGAGCGATCAACTTATAACGCAAAAAAAATATTATGAAAAATATCGTAATATGGCCATACTCGCAGGTGCACTTGTTTATGCCCTTAATATCATAGATGCCAATGTTGATGCTCATTTAAAAACATTTGACGTAAGTGATGATTTAAGTCTTCAATTAAAGCCTTATTATCATCTTAATTATAATCACAATTGGCAAACTGGCGTTTCTATAAAACTAACGTTTAAATAAATAAACATAACTCTTATAAATATGAAAATAGCATTACTAGGATACGGTAAAATGGGAAAAGAAATTGAAGCCATTGCCATTCAAAGAGGTCATCAAATTGTATTAAAAGTAACCGATGAAAACGCTTCAACTATTACCGACCAAGATCTATTACAAGCCGATGTTGCTATTGAATTTAGTACGCCACATACTGTAATTGAAAATATTAAACGATGTGTAAAATTAAAACTACCAGTTGTGGTTGGCACTACAGGTTGGTATGATGAATTTAACGAAATTGAGCGCTTGTGTTTAGAAAATAAATCCGCTTTATTTCATGCCACCAATTTTAGTCTTGGTGTTAATTTATTTTTTAAAGTAAACTCTTACTTAGCCGAATTAATGAATAAATACTCTCATTACGAGGTGGAAATGGAAGAAATTCATCACATTCATAAATTAGATAAGCCAAGCGGGACAGCCATTTCGTTAGCTAATCAAATTATTGATAAGATAGATAGAAAAAATAATTGGAGCATTAGCAATAAAGAAACCGATACTGTTTTTATAAAAGATGTAAGAGAAGGAGAAGTGCCAGGTACACATATCGTTAAATATTTTTCCCCTATTGATGATATTGAAATTATGCACAAAGCGCATAACCGAAAAGGATTTGCCATGGGAGCCGTCATTGCTGCGGAGTTCTTAAAAAACAAGCACGGAGTTTATTCTATGAAAGATTTAATT
The DNA here is from genome assembly GCA_020846025.1 of Bacteroidia bacterium. Classification (GTDB taxonomy): domain Bacteria; phylum Bacteroidota; class Bacteroidia; order B-17B0; family Aurantibacillaceae; genus UBA4416. The sequence continues at coordinate 26,917 of JADLER010000029.1, forward strand.
TAATTAAAATCATCCTGCGATATAAAGTGCATTTTAACCCAGATTGTGCATTAGAAATTAGTAATGAGAGTTAAAAGCCCAATAAAATATGAACTTTTGCGAATGAAGCGTAGCCACTGCTACGGTGATTGAGAAAAAGTTGCGAAGCTTCATATTTTGCAGGGATTTTAGCTCGTAATAGAATTGCTAATGCATAATCTGGGTTTAATAGGATAAAATTATCCTATTTTCAAAAATAAAAACTAAACCCTTATAAATTTCAAACAATTTATTATATTTGATATAATATATTAAAACAATGCCTATGCCTATTAAACGTATATTAGCTAGTTGTTTGCTTATTTCGTTGTTCTTATCTGCTTGTCAAAGTAACTCTGAACAAACAACGGCTAACGACTCTCAAGAAAATTTAGATTCTATAGCCCAAACAAATGATTCGAATGCAGTAACTGAAGAAGAAGTGAGTTTTAACTTGCCTTCTGCCTTACAAATTGCTTATGTACTCCGAAAATCAGGTGTTGAGTACGATCAAAGCTTGATGAATAACCCGAAAAACGCTTCAAAATATACTACTACTAATTACAAAAAGGCACTAAACTTTGGGGTGTATAGTACCGATTTAGCATATTGTATATTTAACAAACGCTTCCAGGAATCTAAAGAAAGTTTAAAAGCTTGCAAAGAAATTGGTTCTTCATTAGGCTTAAATCAAGCATTTGAGTCTGATAATATGGCGCAACGTTTTGATAAAAATATTTCGAATGAAGATTCAGTTGTAAAAATTGTTTCAAGTTTACAATTAAAATCTGATGCCATTTTTGAAGAAAACAAACAGGAACATATAACTGTTTTAGCCTTTACTGGAGCATGGACAGAAAGTTTACAAATTGCTATGAGTATGTACGGAAAAGAAAACGAACAATACACGAAAGAAACTGGTAGTAGAAAAATTTTAGGAAATATTTTAGAACAATTATTAATGTCTGAAACCATCATTAGAGCATTAAAGAGTGTACAAAATTCCGAAACTGAAATTCCAGAACTGATAAGGAAAATTGAAGAAATCAACTCTAAAACTGTTACTATATCAGCCATAGAAAAAGCGATGGAAAGAGATGAAGATATAGATTTTAGTACATTATCAATTTCCGCTAACGAATTAAAACCAATTAATGATTTAGTAAGTAACCTAAGAAATCAAATTATCAACTAAAATTAAAGACTATGAGATTACTTATCTTAATTTCAATTTCTGTTATTTTAACAGCTTTTCAATCGGGAGATATATTATGCAACCCAAAGGCATTAAAAGAAAAGGCGAAGAATACTTTAGAGGCTTATAAGTATGATAGTTCTGAGCTAACCCACATCATGTATAAAAACAAAGAAACTATTAAAGAGGTAGAAGTACCATTATTTATTGGCGAAAAATATAAAATGGTATTTGAATTGGAGGCTTTGCCAAAACCAGTTGAAGTTCAGATTTATAATAAGAGTAAAGATTCTAAGAATAGAAAATTACTTTTTACTTCAAAAGAAATTGGAGACAAAAAAGAATTTACTTATGAAGTTTCTAAAACACGTCATGTTTATGTAAACTACATTATTCCTCCTTCAGATAATGCGTCCTATACGGGTTGCGCCTTATTTATGGTTGGTTATAAATAATTTGTGTTGATATAATACAATTATTGAAAAACTTGTATATATAAAACAGTTTTGTATCCTAGAATGAACCCTTACAACTAATATCGAGTAAGTTGTTTGAAACTTTTTACTATATTTGAGTTTTAGTTCTTTGATTAAAATCAATTTCTAAGAATCCACTATTTCACCAAGTTTACAATCATTTATATGATTATTCACTTTAAAAACTACAGTTCCAAATAATTATAAAAAATGTTTTTATACAATTTAGGCATACATTTATTTAATATTGCTATACGCATTGCTTCATTGTTTAATCCAAAAGCAAAACAATGGATAAAAGGAAGAAAAAAATGGAAACCAAAATTAATCGAACAAGTAAAAACTTTACAACTTGAAAACGCTATATGGTTACACGCCGCATCATTAGGTGAATTTGAACAAGGCAAACCTGTTATTGAAGAAATAAAAAAACAATTTCCTCATCAAAAACTAATTCTCACTTTTTTCTCACCTTCTGGGTACGAAATTCAAAAACATTATCCATTAGCTGATTTGGTATTGTATCTACCTATTGATACAGCACCTAATGCCAAAAAATTTCTAGATATTATTAAACCAAGTTTAGCAATATTTGTTAAGTACGAGTTTTGGTTAAATTATTTAGCAGAGTTAAAACAACAAGAAATCCCCACTTTTTTAATTTCAACAGTTATTAAGCGTCACCAGCCCTTTTTCAAATGGTATGGTTGGAATTTTCGTAAGTCCATTCACACGTATCATTCTATTTACACGCAAGATGTTTATTCCTTACGTTTACTTAAGTTATTAAATTATCACAAAGGCATATTAGCAGGCGATACACGATTTGACAGGGTGTTACAAATTTGTTCTTCACCAAAACAACTAACTGAAATTGAGCAGTTCACTAAAAACAGTTTTGTGATTGTAGCAGGTAGTTCTTGGGCTAAAGATGAAGAAATTTTAATTGAAACTTATCTAAGACTAAAAGATAAATACACCTCTTTAAAATTAATTATTGCGCCACACGAAATAGAAAAGAAAAACATAGATAGACTCACTAATTTATTACATAAGTACCGTTTAGCCTTTCATTTATTTTCAAGAAATGAACCTCAAATTAATGACTCCATCCTAATTATAAATGCTATTGGTTTTTTATCATCTATTTATCAATACGGAACTATTGCATTAATAGGAGGAGGATTTAATAATGGCATTCATAACATTTTAGAACCTACTGTATATGGATTGCCTGTATTATTTGGCCCTAATTATCATAAGTTTAATGAAGCACATCAAATTTTAGATTTGAAAGCAGGATTTGTTTTCCAAAACGCATACGACTTAGAAATACAAATACAACAATTTATATCAAATAAAGAATACCTAAGCGAGGCATCGGTTCTGGCTAAAAATTATGTGCAAAAAAACTCGGGTGCTACACAAAAAATTATGGAAGGTATTAGAGTTTATCTTTAATGCGCCTCTAACCAATTTTGTCCAACACCCATTCCTACTTCAATAGGCACATTTAGTGGGAGTGCTTCTTTCATGTGTTTTTCAATAACTGGTTTAATGAGTTCTAACTCTGGTTTATACACATCAAACACTAATTCATCATGTATTTGTAAAATCATTTTTGATTTTACTTTCATTTGATTTAAAGAATGATGAATCTTAATCATAGCTACTTTTATCATATCAGCTGCCGAACCTTGTATAGGTGCATTAATGGCATTTCGTTCCGCAAATGAACGCACCGTTGCATTAGCCGAGTTTATATCTTTTAGCCAACGCTTACGTCCTAATAATGTTTGCACATAACCATGTTCTTTAGCGAAAGCAATTTCATTTTCCATATACGATTTAATACCCGTATATTGCTTAAAGTAATTATCAATTAACTCTTTGGCTTCTGCACGTGGTATATTTAAGTTATCGGCTAATCCAAAAGCACCTTGTCCATAAATAATTCCAAAGTTCACACTTTTGGCTTTATAACGCATTTCTTTTGTTACATCTTCTTCATTAACACCATAAACCTTTGCGGCGGTAGCTGTGTGAATGTCTTTGCCTAAATTAAAGGCTTCGCACATGCCAGGGTCTTTGCTAATAGATGCCACAATTCTCAGTTCTATTTGTGAGTAATCGGCGCTTAATAAAATATGATTTTCATCTCTTGGTATAAATGCTTTTCTAATTTGTCTGCCTCTCTCAGTTCTAATAGGAATATTTTGCAAATTAGGACTATCGCTACTCAAGCGCCCTGTAGATGCTACCACCTGATTAAATGTGGTATGAATGCGATTGGTTTTTTCATTCACTAATAAAGGTAAAGCATCTACATAAGTTGATTTTAATTTTACGAGTTCGCGATAATCTAAAATCTTAGCAACTATGGGATGTTTTCCTTCTAATTTTGATAAAACATCTTCGCTTGTAGCGTATTGACCTGTTTTAGTTTTCTTTGGTTTTTCAATGATTTTCAAATAATCAAATAATATCTCACCTACTTGTTTTGGTGAAGAGATATTAAATTTAGTACCTGCCAATTCCTGAATCTCTTTATCTACTTTCGAAATATCTTCTTGTAGCTGCTGCGAAAAATCAGTTAGTCCCTTCACATCTAAATTAATTCCCTCACGCTCCATGCCTGATAACACTTCTATTAAAGGTACTTCTACCTCATTAAACAGTTTTTCAATCTGTAATTCTTTTAGTTTAGGTTCAAAAACTTGTTTGAGTTGTATAGTAACATCAGCATCTTCGGCTGCATAATCTTTTATTTGTTCGAGTGGTACATCGCTCATGTTACTTTGTCCCTTACCTTTTTTCCCAATTAACTCTTCAATATTTATGGGCGAATAATCTAAATACGTTTCTGCTAATACATTCATGTTATGACGCATATCGGGCATAAATAAAAAATGGGCAATCATCGTATCCCATAATTTATTTTTTATTTGGATTCCATAATTATTAAGAATTTGAAAATCGTATTTTATATTTTGACCAATTAACGTTTTAGATGTATCGTTAAATATTGGAATAAAAGGTTGAATGAATTGTAGTGCTTTTTCTTTCTCAATAGGAAAAGGCACATAATAGGCTTCCCCTACTTTTACAGAGAATGACATACCAACGATATCAGCCAAAATAGTATCTAATCCCGTAGTTTCTGTATCAAAACAAAATTCGGAATGAGATTGTAATACAGACAACAATTGTTGTATTTTCTCATCTGTATCACACAATATATAATTGGGTTGCGTATCTTTTATGGTTTTAAAAACCTTTGCATCAACTTCGGCTACTGCTTCAATATGTGCTTCGCTGAATAAATCATCTCCAATACTAAACAAATCAGCCTTTGTTTCTTTTTTGGGTTTTATACTAGCTTCACTAACCGTATTAGCTTCTTTCACTGCACCAATATCTTCTCCTAATACCTTTTGAGCAATATTTCTGAATTCTAACTCAGTAAAAAGTTCTCTTAATATATCTTTATTTACAGCCGATACTTTTAACTCTTCTTCATTAAATTCTACGGGCACATCTAAGATAATTGTAGCTAGCCACTTTGACTGAATGGCTTTCTCTTTATTTAATTCTACTTTTTCTTTTAATTTTCCTTTTAACTTATCGGTATTATCTAATAAGTTTTCAATACTTCCAAAATCTTTAATGAGTTGAATAGCTGTTTTTTCACCTACACCTGGAATGCCTGGAATATTATCCACTTTATCCCCCATTAATCCTAAAATATCAATGAGTTGTTTTACATGTTCAATTTCCCATTTCTTACAAATCTCTTCTACACCTAAAACCTCTGCTCCATTTCCAAATCTAGCCGGTTTATAAATAAATGTATTGGTATCTACTAACTGTCCATAATCTTTATCGGGTGTCATCATGTAGGTTGTAAACCCTTTTTCTTCGGCTATTTTAGCTAACGTACCAATGGCATCATCCGCTTCATATCCAGGAGTTTTAATAATAGGAATATTAAATCCTTCTATTAATTGAAATATATACGGAATACATGTTCTTAAATCTTCTGGCATTTCCTCTCTATTTGCTTTGTACTCCACAAACTCTGTATGACGAACTGTTTCTTCGGGTGTATCAAAAACAACAGCAATGTGTGTTGGTTTTTCTTTATTTAAAATTTCTAATAAAGTATTGGTAAACCCAAATATGGCTGAGGTATTCATGCCTTTAGAATTAATACGTGGATTAGTACTAAAAGCAAAATAGGCTCTATAGATTAATGCATAAGCATCTAATAAAAATAATTTCTTAGGCGTGTCTTTTGTAATCATGTAGTGTAATTTTATTTTGAATTATAGAATCTATAAATCAAATCTAATTTCATAAATAGTTGGCCACATTTTACCAGTAACCAATATTTTTTTATTGATTGAGTCGTAAGCAATACCGTTCATCTCTAGCGAGTTAGGATTTTGAGTTTTGGCTTCTTGCATTAATCCACTTAAATCTAATTTTGCAACAACATTTCCAGTATTAGGATCAATTTTTACAATAGTATTGGTTGTCCAAATATTCGCATAAATAAAACCATTTATAAATTCTAGTTCATTAAGATGTTCTACTACATAATTATTTTCAGCAACATCCAATACTTTTGTTACTGCATAACTCGTAGGGTCGAAATACGTAAGATAACTTGTTCCATCGCTCATAATGATGCTTTTACCATCGGTTGTTAATCCCCATCCTTCTCGATTAGTATAATTAAATGTACCAATTTGTTTATAGTTTTTTGCGTCATAGATGAAACCTAATTGGTTTTTATAAGTTACTTGAAAAATTTTATCGTTCAAGAAAACAATACCTTCACCAAAATAAATATTTCTATCTAATTCAACTTTTACATTTATTTTTCCAGTTTTTAAATCCACATCCCCAAATACTGACTTAGTTTGAGGTAGATTATCAGGAGAGCCTGTACTTTCAAATAACTTGTTATCGTGAAATAAAAAACCTTCGGTAAATGAATTAATATCGTGTGGAAATTTATTTTCGATAGTATATTTAAGTTGTGGAGTTTTTGGAATAACTGTTTCTACCGTAGTTGTTTGAATTACTTTATTCTCAGAATTATCTTTAGTACCACATGAATATAAAAATAAGATAGAGATGGATGCACAGATATAAATGATGCTTCTATATTTTTTCATAACGTTTACTGGATATTAAATACTCCAATTTGTTCCTTCTTTAGTATCTTTAATTTGGATATTTACTTCGGTTAGTTTATCTCTTATCGCATCAGAAGTAACATAATCCTTATTAGTTTTTGCTTTATTTCTCAACTCTATCACAAGTTCCATAACTCCTGCAAGTGCTTGATTTGCTTTACCTGTTTCTTCTTCTTTTCTCAAACCCATAACATCAAACACAAAGTGTTGGTAGATGTTTTTTAATTGATCTATATCTGTTTGAGTTAAAGTTGCTTTTTTATCATTGGTAGAATTTACAATGCGTATAGCATCAAATAGATGCGCAATAAGAACAGGTGTATTAAAATCGTCGTTCATGGCCTCATAACATTTTTTTTCTAACTCATTAATATTTTCGGAGCTGGTATTGGAAGGTTTTAAATTTTGTAAAGTTTTATAACTTTCCATTAATCGAGTGTAAGCCTTTTCAGCCGCATTTAAAGCATCGTTACTAAAATCTAACGTACTACGATAATGTGTTTGCATCATAAAAAACCTAACTGCCATAGGCGAATAGCCTTTTTCCAATAATGGATGCTGTCCAGTAAATAGTTCCATTGGTAGAAAGCTATTTCCTAACGATTTACTCATTTTTTGTCCATTCACCGTCAGCATATTTGTATGCATCCAATAATTAGCAGGACTTTTACCACAATAAGCAATGTTTTGGGCAATCTCGTTGGTATGGTGGGTGGCTTGTAAATCCATTCCTCCGCCGTGTATATCAAATTGCTCACCCAAATATTTTGTACTCATGGCTGAACACTCAATATGCCACCCTGGAAAACCAACTCCCCAAGGACTAGGCCATTTCATTAAATGTTCTGGTTTTGCTTTTATCCACAAAGCAAAATCTAGTCGGCCACGTTTATCATCTTGTCCGTCTAATTCCCTCGTGTTTTCAAGTAGTTCCTCTAATTTACGATTAGTAAGTACAGTATAGTTATTATCCTTTGCAAATTTCTCAACATCAAAATATACTGTACCATTACTTTCATAAGCTAAACCATTCTTTATAATTTGCTTGGCTATTTCTTGTTGTTCAATAATGTGTCCCGTAGCTGTAGGCTCAATACTTGGTGGTAGTGCATTAAAAAGACTCATTACATCTCTAAAACCAACAGTATATTTTTGTACTATTTCCATTGGTTCGAGTTGAGATAACTTCGCTTTTTTAGAGATTTTATCTTCACCCACATCTGCATCACTTTCTAGATGACCTGCATCGGTTACATTTCTTACGTATCTCACCTTATACCCTATATGCGTAAGATAACGGTATATCATATCAAACGACATAAATGTGCGACAATTTCCTAAATGCACATCACTATAAACGGTAGGGCCACACACATATAAACCAACAAATGGAGCATTAATAGCTTTAAACTCTTGCTTAGTACGAGTGAGTGTGTTGTATATATATAACTTTTCCATAAATGAGATTTTAAATTTAGCAAAAAAAAAGACGGTAAAACCACCGTCTTTTTTAAAATTGATAATTTTTAAGGTTTAATTTTCAATCGGTGCATCACCAATATAAATACCATTTCTATATTTTGCAATACGCTGTAAGATACCATTCTCATCATAAATATAGGCTTTGCCATCCATCAAACGATTATCTTTAAATACGCCATCTTTAGTGATTTGCTTGTTTTTATTATATGTAATATGTTGTCCATTTAACACCATGGGACCTTTTGATGTTGCTCCATTTGGTTTTTCATCTTCTTTTAATACAACTTTAGGCGCATTGTCTAATGGTGCATCTTTAATTTTTACGATTGGTTTCTTAGGTTCGTATTCTTTTATCGAAGCTACATCTACAGCACCATCATTATAAGTTTTCTCAGCTTTTAAATCCCCGTTTTCATGGTACTCTTTAATTACTCCAGATTCTTTACCATTTACAAAACTGCCCTCAATTGCTAATTGACCATTTTCGTAAAAATACTTTACTGGCCCTTCACGTTTTCCTGTAGCATTAAAATTAAATTCGTGTTGAGGTGTGCCATTTTCATAAAATAATTTATAAGGACCAACCCAACGATTATTTTTCCAATTTCCTTCTTCTGATATTTTACCATTCTCGTGGTACATAATCGCATGCCCATCGGGACGACCATTTTGAAAAGTCAATTGATTTTTCATGTTACCATTACAATAATATTCTACCCACTTTCCTATCTTTTTATTATCAGTATATTTTCCTTCTTCAATTTTTTGATCGGCTGAATAACAAGTCCCCGGCCTGTGTTTACCTTTTACAATCCACTTACCTTGTTTTTTTCCTTGAAAATCAATTAAATTGATTGTATCCTTGCCATTCATCTCAAAAGACTGTGACTGCCCTTGACTTACCTGATAAATGAAGAAAATTAAGAATATATAAACTTTTTTCATAATACTATCGCTTTTACTAAAATACACATTATTGTTTAGTTTCATATAAAAAATTAGACCAAACCCTCAAAAAAACCGACCATTTTCTAATTTGTTTATAATTGTACGTTATTCAAGGCACAATTGTTACAAATATTTAGCATTTTTTATGCCAAATTTTCAATCATATTCTGAGTTAGCGACGAAATATCATATTTTGCCGACCAATTCCAATCATTTTTAGCCCTATCTTCTAAAATACTTTGAGGCCAACTATCGGCAATTTGTTGTCTAAAGTCTGGTTTATAGGAAATAGTGAATTCTGGGATATGTTTTTTGATTTCAGCGGCAATTTGAGCGGGTGTAAAGCTAATGCCAGCCAGGTTATAAGAACCTCTAATTTTAATATTTTCGAATGGAGCGTGCATAATTTCAATGGTAGCTCTTATTGCATCTTCCATGTGCATCATTGGCAATGCAGTGTTTTCACTCAAAAAACACTCGTATCTCTTATGTTTTAAAGCCTCATGAAAAATATGTACAGCATAGTCTGTTGTTCCACCGCCAGGTGCTGATTTCCAACCAATTAGCCCAGGATAACGTAAACTTCTCACATCTACCCCATGTTTATTAAAATACCACTCGCACCAACGCTCACCAGCCTGCTTACTTATGCCATAAACAGTAGTTGGTTCCATTATTGTAAATTGTGGGGTATTAACTCTTGGCGTTGTAGGTCCAAATACGGCAATTGAACTCGGCCAATATACACGCTTTATATGCTTTTCTTTAGCTAAATCTAACACATTAAACAAGCCTTCCATGTTTAGTTTCCATGCTAAATCGGGTTTTTGTTCGCCAGTAGCCGATAATAAGGCAGCCAATAAATATACGTGGGCTATATCATGTTTTTTTACAATATTTAATAAAGCATTTTTATCTAATACATCTAAAGTCTCAAATGCATTATTACTAAGTGCAGAAATTGGTTTTAAATCGGCCGCAATTACATTGCTTGAACCGTATAGTAAACTTAGTTCTTGGGTTAATTCTATTCCTATTTGCCCTCCTGCACCTATAATTAAAATTTTATCTTCTTTATTATACATACGAGTAGATGTTTTGATATTTTGAAAATTTAGTACCTTTGCAAACGTAAGAATATTTAGGCAATTAGGCAATTTAGCTTTAATTAATTAAAATCATTCTTTATTTTATTAACTCAATAGTATAACCTGCAATTATATCTATTATGAACAAAAAGAAACCTGATTTAAGAAATCGGATTAATAAAGACGAATTAAAACGTCGTTTAGCTCAGGAGGAGATTGAGCGAGTAACTGTATCTTTTTATAAGTATGTAAAAATCGAGAATCCTCAGGAATTAAGAGATTCCTTATTCATACAATGGACTCAATGGAATTGCTTTGGACGAATTTACATAGCTCGTGAAGGAATTAATGCTCAAATGAGTGTTCCCCAACATAATTGGGAATCCTTTGTGAATAAATTGTATAGCGATTCACGATTTAAAGATGTGCCTTTTAAAATAGCAGTAGATGGTAATGGAAAATCTTTCTATAAACTAGTTATTAAAGTAAAAGAAAAAATAGTAGCTGATGGTATTGAAGATAAAATGTTTGACGCTACTAACACTGGGACTTATTTAAATGCCAAACAATTTAATGAAGCAATTGAACAGCCCGATACCATTGTAGTTGATATGCGTAATCATTACGAAAGCGAGGTAGGGCGTTTTGATAAAGCTTTTTGTCCTGATGCGGATACGTTTAGAGAAGAATTGCCTTTGGTAGTAGAACATTTAAAAGGACAAGAAGATAAAAAAGTAATTATGTATTACACAGGCGGCATACGTTGCGAAAAAGCCAGTGCATATTTAAAACATAAAGGCTTTAAAGATGTTAACCATTTACATGGTGGAATCATAAAATATGCACAAGAAGTAAAAGAACAGAATTTAGAAAGTAAATTTCGTGGTATTAACTTTGTGTTCGACGAGCGCATAGGCGAACGCATAACTGATGATGTTTTATCTAAATGTCACCAATGTGGTGAGCCATGTGATACTCATGTTAATTGCAAAAACGACGATTGCCACTTGTTATTTATTCAATGTCAATCCTGTGCCGATAAAATGCAAGGATGCTGCACACCTAAATGCCAAGAAATAGCAGCTTTACCTATTGAAGAACAAAAGAAATTAAGAAAAGGCAGAATCAAAAAAGGCGATGAAAGTTTATCGGTTTATAAAAGTAGATTACGCCCTAATCTAGCCGAACTCATCAAATTACAAATGACGAGTACTCAGAGTTCCGATTAAAGTCATCATTTTGATGGGATAAAATATCATTTAATTTTTGTATTATTGTATAATTATTTTTTTGAATTGCTAACACAATTATAATTTAAACCAATGCCTATTTATCATAAACTAGGAAACTTTCCACAAAAACGCCACACTGTTTTTCAGTCGCCCAAAGGGAGTCACTACTATGAACAATTATTTGGAACCGAAGGTTTTAGTGGTTTTTCCTCGTTACTTTACCACACCCACCGCCCCACACAGGTTAAAGAGGTTTTAAAAAGTTATGATGTATCTCCTAAGGTAGCCATTGAAAAAAATATAAAAGCGCTGTTACTTAAAGGTTTTGAAATAAAACCCTGCGATGATTTTTTAGAGAGTAGAAAAACAGTTCTATTTAATAGCGATTGTCATATTGGTTTGGCGGCACCTACGCAAAGCACCACTACTTATTTTTATAAGAATGCTGATGCTGATGAGCTTTTGTTTATACATAAAGGAAAAGGAATTCTTAAAACATTGATGGGAAATATTCCTTTTGAATATGGCGATTACTTAGTAATTCCTCGAGGAATGATTTATCAACTGCATTTTGAAACTACTGATAATCGTATTTTTTATGTAGAAACGCCGCACCCACTTTATACACCTAAACGTTATAAAAACCAAAGTGGTCAGCATTTAGAACATTCTCCTTTTTGCGAACGCGATTTTAAATTACCTACACAGCTAGAAACTTATGATGAAAAAGGTGATTTTTTAATTAAGATAAAAAAAGAAGGCATGATGCATGATGTGGTGTATGCTACACATCCTTTTGATGTAATAGGTTGGGATGGTTATAATTTCCCTTGGGCCTTTTCTATTCACAACTTTGAGCCTATAACCGGCAGAGTACATCAGCCACCTCCTGTTCATCAAACATTTGAAACTTCGGCATTTGTGGTGTGTTCGTTTTGCCCACGCTTATACGATTATCATCCTCAAGCAATTCCTGCACCATACAATCATAGCAATATTGATAGTGACGAGGTATTATATTATGTAGATGGTGATTTTATGAGTAGAAATAATATCAAACAAGGTCATATTACTTTGCATCCTAAAGGTATTCCACACGGTCCAGCACCTGGCGCTATGGAAAGAAGTATTGGGCAAAAAGAAACTCAAGAACTAGCTGTGATGGTTGATACCTTTCGACCGCTTAAAGTTACTGAAGAAGCAATGACTATAGATGATGGTAAATATTATAAAAGCTGGGTTGAATAAATAACTTTAAAATCAAATTGAATTAATATTTTTGAATGTAGGTATGGAATCGAAACTCTTAAAAAATAAATTAGAACTTAAAGCCATGTGTATGGCTATGTGGTCGAATGACATTCATTTTTAAAAACTACCTATTAAATAAATTATTAAACTTTTAAAAAAAATATCATGTCAAAAGAATTAAAAAATGTAGAATACGGATTAGAAAAAATATTTGAAGGTGCTCAAGATTTTTTACCGTTATTGGGAACAGATTATGTAGAGTTTTATGTAGGTAATGCCAAGCAAGCAGCTCATTACTATAAAACAGCTTTTGGTTTTCAATCCTTTGCGTATGCTGGTTTAGAAACCGGGTTAAAGGATAGAACATCTTATGTATTAAAACAAGATAAAATTAAATTAGTACTCACTACAGCTCTAAACAGTCAATCGCCAATAGGCGAACATGTAAAAAAACATGGTGATGGCGTAAAAGTAATTGCATTGTGGGTTGAAGATGCTCGTAAAGCTTATGAAGAAACAACAAAGCGTGGTGCTAAATCTTTTATGGAACCAACAGTAGAAAAAGATGAGCATGGAGAAGTGGTTCGTTCAGGTATTTACACCTATGTTGAAACAGTACATATATTTGTAGAGCGTAAAAACTATAATGGTACTTTCTTACCTGGATTTAAACCTTGGGTAAGCGAATACAATCCTGCACCTGTTGGGTTTAAATACATTGACCACATGGTGGGTAATGTAGGTTGGAATCAAATGAATGCCACTGTGAAATGGTATGAAGATGTGATGGGCTTTGTAAATTTTTTAAGTTTTGATGACAAACAAATTACTACCGAATACTCTGCTTTAATGAGTAAAGTAATGAGTAACGGAAATGGACGTATTAAATTTCCAATTAATGAACCAGCTGAAGGAAAGAAAAAATCTCAAATTGAAGAATATATTGATTTTTATGAAGGATCGGGAGTACAGCATTTAGCCTTAGCTACTGATGATATTATAAAAACTGTAGCCGATTTAAAAGCTCGTGGTGTAGAATTTTTACCGCCACCACCTCAAGCTTATTACGACGATATTCCTAGAAGACTTGGTGTACACATGGATATTATGAAAGAAGACATTAAAGAGCTTCAAAAATTATCCATATTAGTAGATGCTGATGAAGAAGGGTATTTATTGCAAATATTTACCAAACCTGTAGAAGACCGCCCAACTTTGTTTTATGAAATTATACAACGCATGGGTGCAAAAGGTTTTGGCGCCGGTAATTTTAAAGCTTTATTTGAATCTATAGAAAGGGAACAAGAAAGAAGAGGTACTTTATAGTTCTTATTTATCTAATGCATAAAAAACCGTAGCTATTCACTACGGTTTTTTTATGCTTGATTTAATACCTATTACAATTCTGCACAACTAGATAAATAACATGTTATCTTATTAACTGAATATGTCCTTTATAATTTTTCTCTTCTGTTTGTATAACATAAAAGTAAACACCATCTCCGCAATTACTTCCTGATGTTGTTCTGCCATCCCAATTTATTAACTGTTTAGTAGTTTCATATTCTTTTATACCCCAACGATTATATATTACACAATGTACTTCGTTAAATTCACTTAAATCCACTTTCCATAAATCATTAACACCATCATTGTTTGGTGTAAATATATTAGGAAATTGTGGTTCTTGAAATGGCAATTCTGTTAGAGATACGTCATCAATAAAAAAATATCCACCAGCCATATGATAAATTCCCCAAAATGACGTATCGCATGGAAAAGTGTAGCTTAATCTTATGCTATCCTCAAAGTTCCCTATTATTACAAATTTTTCACTTCCATTTGCTTTAAATGGAATTGTAACTAATTGCCAATTTAATGTGTCAAATTTAATAAGCGTAGTGTCATTTGTTGCATCAGGCATAATATCTGTTAGCCATAATCTTGTTGTATCTCTATATTTACTATTATAGAATTTTATACCGAAACTAGTAGGTGAACAATCTACAGCTTGTAATGCTATGTAAAAACTTAATTGGTAGGATTTGCCTAATTGTAATGGTTGTTGTAGTTCATTTTGAATATATTCTCTATAATTTTGTGTAATACCAGAGTTTACTAAAAATGCTGCCATATTATAACCAGTCTTTGGATATTGAAAACCCACTCCTACATTTGGTGGTGAACTCATGCCATATTTAGGGTCTTTACACCATAAATCACTGCTACTTCCAATAGGGTTGCTCCATCCTTTGCAACCGCTCCATTCAAATACATCAAAACCAATACCTGCAGGATAACCATAACAAGTATCAATATCTTCAAAACTACCATTAGTTATATACTCGGTTTGTGTTTTAGCATCGCAGCAAAACAGTATTATAAAAAGAAAAATATATAAAGGTTTATTCAATTAATAAAGTTTGTTTATTAAATAATAGTTCTCGAATTCGCTCAAACTGACATTGTTTTGGAACAAGAAAGCTACACTTAGCTTACAAAACCTTATACCATTATTTTGCATTGGTTTAGTTACATGTATTATTTATGAGTGTAAACTTTTATACATAAATTATGGTAAATAGAGCTAAGCTTTATTATAACTAAGATATTACAATTTTTTTACATAACAAATATTTAAGAAAATTTCTTTTACGATACTATTGTTACCAAAAGCATCCAAAACCGTTTTATTTTTCTGAAGAATATTTTTGTTTGCAACTCAGATTTCTTCTGAGAGTGAAGTATCAAAATAGTAATTTTTTTGCCTAACTTCTTAAAATTCTGCTATAATAGTTTGAGAACCTTTTACTACCTCCCCCATTTTCACTTTTAGTTTGGCATCTAAGGGTAAGTATAAATCAACACGAGAACCAAATTTAATAAATCCCATTTCTCCGCATTGCGCTGCTTTATCTCCCTCTTTGCAATACATCACAATTCTACGCGCTAATGCTCCTGCTACTTGTCTAAATAATACTGCTTTACCATTGCTATGTTTTACAACAACACTTGTTCGTTCATTTTCGGTACTAGCCTTTGGCAAGGATGCGACTAAAAATTTACCAGGATGATATTTGGCATAGGTTACATCTCCTGCAATTGGGAAGCGATTCACGTGCACATTTATAGGCGACATAAAAATAGATACCTGAATACGTTTGTCTTTAAAAAACTCTGTCTCCTCTGTTTCTTCTATTACTACTACTTTACCATCGGCAGGTGCTATAATAGCATTATCGTTGATGGTGTGCGCGCGGCTTGGATGACGAAAAAATTGTAACACTACAATTAATAAAAACGTAGATAGAATGTATGCAAACCAATGTGCGATGATAAATTCGGGAAAAATTAATTTAGCTATGGTAATAATAATGGTGCTAAATAAAATAGTAAGTAATAATGTTGGATAACCTTCTTTATGAAATTTCATGTATAATGTTTTAGAGGCGTAAATATACGTAAGTATTATAAAAAGTTAATATTGAGCGTCTTCTTTCCAATGTTTACTTTGTTGTTTAGAGAAACGTAACCCTAACATAAGTTCGTGCGTTCCAGAAGAATATTTACGAAGATTAGTGGTTGTAAAATCATACGAATACCCAATCATTAAATAATTTTTATACATAAATCCTACTAAAGCCGTAACAGCATCATGATGGCGATACCCAACACCTAACCATACTTGTTCTTGATAAATAGCTCTAGCTCCCAAATCTATTTCAACAGGAGCTGGCTTAGCATATTTAACTAAGAACGAAGGTTCAACTTTAAAATCATCATTCAGTTTAATTTTATAAGCACCATGTAATATAAAGTGCGTTACTAAAGTTCCTCTATCATCTCCGTTAGGATATAACTTGATAGGGCTTTGATACAACTGTGGCGCACTAAATCCAATATACCAGTCCTCGCGGTGCACCATAATACCTGCACCAAAATCAGGAACTATTTTAGTTTGATATTGCGTTAATAAATTATCATCACCCGCATCATGTAAATGTAACTTATGACCATCAATACCCCATTGTTGAATACCAGCCGTAAGTCCTAATGAAATTCTAACTTTTTTGGTAAGATTAATATGATAAGCGTAAGAAGCATTAATGCCTATTCTTCGTGTAGGACCAACAATATCTGTATAAATATGCGTACCCCAGCCCATGTGTCTGTTTTTAAAAGGGCTATGAAGTGTAAGCATATAGGTTCGTGGAGCGTCGGTCAGTCCTACCCATTGGTAACGGTTATTAGAACGAACATCACCAAATTCATTTTTTCCTGAAACAGCAGGATTAATAGCTAAGTCGTTTAACATATACTGTGTATATTGTGGCAATTGTTGCGCCATTACCTGCATACTTAGCATCAGTATTAAAACCGTTATGTATTTTATTTTTATCATTTTATCTAAATATCGTTATCGGACTTGTAAATGGTTTTGGATATGATGGATGATTTAACTTAACCACATAATAATAAGTTCCAACTGGTAAATCTTTACCTTTATATTTTCCATTAAATGGTACTGCATATCCTTTTGAGTAAAATAATTGTTCTCCCCAACGGTTATACACTTCCACCTCACAATCTGGGAATTGATAAATAAAATCAATTTGCCATACATCATTTTTACCATCACCATTAGGTGAGAATCCGTTAGGGATTGTGATTTCAGGATATACATACACGGTAACTGTATCCGAATTTGTACAACCATTCGCATCTACTAAAGTAACTGTATAAATAGTTGTAACCGTTGTACTAGTAGTAGGGTTTGAATTTGTAGGATTATCCAATCCTGAGATTGGCAACCAAGTAATGGTGCCTCCACCTGGAGCTGTTGGATTTCCACCTATGGTACCTGTACCAAAAATTGGAATACTCACCATAGGTCCTGCATCTACACTCGGCAATGGTAAAGAATTTACAACAATAGTATCTTGATCTATACACAGCCCATTAGTAGCTGTTAATACATAAGTACTTGTTCCAGTAGCAGGTGTTACTGTTGTTATTAAAGTATTAGATATTACCGTACCCGAAGGAATTTCAGACCATTGATAAGTAACACCACCATTTGAGTTAGAACCATCTAATTGTAAAGTTCCATTTTGGCAGAAGATAGTATCGTTACCTGCAATTGCATTTACTGTAAGTGTAGAGTTGATAATGAACGTAGAATCAATCACACAACCGCCATTATCGGTTAACACTAAAGTGTGTGTACCAGATAATACATTCGTCAAATCTTCTGTAGTAGAACCAGTTGGAGTCCATGAATATGAATAAGGTGTTACGCCACCCGATACACTTACATCAATAGCACCATCAGGCGCTGTGTTACAACTTGCATCAGTAATAGTAGCTGTAAGTGTTAAAGTTGGTGGATTAGATAATGAATAACTGTCGGTAGCTGAACAACCATTGGCATCTTGCATGGTAATCGTGTAATTTCCAGTACACAAACTATTGGTAGTAGCAGTATTCACATTGTTTGGAGTCCAAGTAAATGTATAAGGCATGGTTCCTCCAACTGGAATTGCTGTTAAAGTACCATTACAATCATCATGGCATTTTGGATTATGTAAATCAGGTGCACTGAACGCAATAGGGCTTACTATATTAAGCGAATAATTTCTCACTGCTTTACAACCAGCAGCATCAGTTACCTCTACCGAATACACACCAGCACACAATGAGCTAATGGTATTTGTAGTTGCTCCATTCGACCAAGCTGTTGTATAAGATGGTGTTCCACCCGAAATAGTAATAGAAATAGTTCCGTCACATAATCCACTACAAGAAATATCCTCTTCTACAGATGCAATAGACGGAGCATTAAGCGATTGAATGGTATAAATTTCAGTTTTAGAACAATTACCATCACTTACTGTTAAAGTATAAACTCCAGGTGCTAAATTGGTTAGTGTGGCTGTATTACCAGCTGGCAGCCAAGCATAAGTATAAGTTCCAGTTCCACCACTAACATTCACGGTAATGGAGCCAGTTGATGAAGTACAAGACGATTGGCTAACCTGCGAGGTAACAGTTAAGTCGGTAACTGCATTAATAACCACACTCGCCGTTCTTGAACAACCATTCGCATCAATCATATTACAATAATAAACACCTGCACATAAGCCTGTTAAACTAGGTGTAGTAGAATTATCGTGCACCCAATGATAAGAAATTGGTGCAGTACCACCTACAGCTGTTACACTAGCTGTACCATCACAACTACCCGAACAAGTTACATCAGTTGTTGTAACTGTTTCACCTGTAATACTAGAGGAACTATTAATAACAACACTCGTTGTATTTACACAACCATTAGCATCTGTAATTTGAACAGCATATAATCCTGCACACAAATTCGAAGCCGTGTTAGAGGTTTGATTGTTGGTCCATAAGTAAGTATATCCCGGTGTTCCTCCAACTGGATTTATTACTGCCGAGCCATTACATTGACCACAGCTAGGTTGAGTAATATTTGGCGTGAAGGTAACTTGAGATGTAGAACCTACATGAGCAGGAATTTGATTATAACACCCATTAGCATCGGTAATAGTAACCGAATAATCTCCAGTACATAAACCAAATGCCGAGTTTCCAATTTGGCCTAATGGATCATTCCACTGTAAAGTATATGGCGCTACACCACCCGCAATATTGGTAGCAGTTAGCACACCGTTACAATCGTTAAAACAAACATTATCGATAGCTAAAGTTGTACTTGTTATAGTAGTAATACTCGGAATGTTATATGTAAATACAATTGAACAATTATTGGCATCTGTTATTGTGGCAGTTAATGGTCCAGGACAAAGATTAATTAATGTTCCAGTACTCGCGCTTGGTGTCCAAGAATAAGTATAAGGAGCCAGACCACCAGATGGAGTTAAAGCAATAGAACCATTACAATTTCCAAAACACGCAGCGCTTGTAATGATTTCATTATCATCAATAGCTGCTGGCTCAGTTACTACAAAACTAGTATCTACACTACAACCATTAGCATCTTCTAAGTGTAAACTATAAGTACCTGCACCAATATTTTGTAAATCTTCAGTTGTTATACTTCCAGTTGGCGTCCACGTATAAGAATATCCTGGTACACCACCCGAAACGGTAATATCTATGGTTCCATTTGTTGCAGCATTACAAGTAACATGAGAAATATTAGCGGTGATACTAATAGTTGGCGGCCCTGTTAAAGTATAGGTTTGAGTAGAAGGACAAGAATTTGCATCAGCTACAGTTACAGAATAATTTCCTGCACATAATCCATTTGCTATATTGGTTGTAGAGGTTGAAGTTGTCCAAGTATAAGTATAAGGCAAAATACCTCCGCTTGCAATCGTAGTTACTACACCATTACAATTATTATTACATAAAGGATTATCAACGTCTGCTACACTAAATACAATTGGTGGAGGCGTAGCAATGGAGAAATTTTTAACAGCCGAACATCCAGCAGCATCAGTTACCAAAACCGAATAATTTCCTGCACATAAATTATTAATTGAATTTGTGCTAGCTCCATTCGACCAAGCAATGGTATAGGCAGGCGTTCCTCCCGTGATGCTCATATTTATACTACCATCACAAACTCCATTACAACTTACACTTTGCTGACTTGTACTTAGTAAAGGACCATTAATTGAATTAATTGCAAATGTTTGCGTTTGTGAACAATTACCATCATTCACCATTAAAGTATAAATTCCAGCAGGTAAGTTAGTAATTGACGGTGTGTTTCCAGAAGGTAACCACGCATAAGTGTAAGAACCACTTCCTCCTGTTACATTTACTGAAATTGAGCCAGTGCTAACCGAACAAGATGTTTGAGCAACTTGAGAAGTAAGTGTTAAAGTTGGTGTACTATTTATTAATACAGTAGCTGTTCTTGTACAACCATTAGCATCGGTCATATTACAATAATAAGTCCCGGGACATAATCCAGTTACTGATTGCGAAGTAGAATTATCATGCAACCAATGGTATGAAATAGGTGCTGTGCCTCCAATTGCTGTTACTGTGGCACTACCGTCACAGGTTGCAGAACAAGATTGATTGGCAATTAAAACTGTTTCGCTTGTGATACCAGAAGAATTATTAATAACAACATTTGAATTACTCACACAGCCATTTCCATCTGTTATTTGCACCATATAAACACCCGAACACAATCCATTAGCCGTATTACCTGTTTGAGCATTGCTCCATAAATACGAATACGACGGTGTTCCACCTGTAGGATTTAAAACCACCGAACCATTACACATTCCACAAGCCGGATCGGTAACAGTTGGATTAATAGTAATGGAAGAAGGAGAGGTAATTGTTGATTGATATTGATTCAAACAGCCATTTGCATCAGTAATAGTAACAGAATATGTTCCATTACAAAGTCCGTTTGCCTGAGCGGTTGTTTGCCCTAAAGGATCAGTCCACACGAAACTATATGGTGGTAAGCCACCTGCTACATTTGTTGCAACAATACTACCATTACAATTTGAAAAACAAGCGTTATTCGTTGCAAAGGTATTAGCCGTTATATTCGTAATACCTGGCACAACATAAGTTGCTGTTAATGTACAATTTAATCCATCAGTAATTGTTAAAGATAGTGTTCCTGGACATAAAGCTGTAAGCGAAGAAGTTGTAGCACCTGTACTCCAAGAATAAGTGTAAGTTCCGTTACCTCCGGTTGGATTAACTGTTATACTTCCATCACAAATTCCTAAACAAGTCGCACTTGTAATAATTTCATTATCATCAATGGCTTGTGGTTCTGTAATAGTTACGCTTTGAAAAAATACACAATTATTAGCGTCTTCAACTTGTGCAGTATAAGTACCAGCACATAAACCAGTTACTAAGCTATTGGTAGAAACAGGATTAATCCAGCTAACTGTATAAGGTGCTAAACCACCTGTTACACCTGTAATATTAGCTGCACCATTACAACTACCCACACAAGTAACATTGGTTGAAGTAATTGTGGCACCACTTGGCCCGTTGGAACTACTTAATGGAATACTGACAGTAGTAGAACAAGATGCTGCATCGGTAACAACAACTGTATAAACTCCTGCTGATAATCCAGTTACTAAAGTATTAGTAGATTGTGCGCCAGAAACTGGCGGTAGCCAATTATAGGTATATGGTGCTGTACCATTAACTGCTGTTGCATTAATAGAACCATTATTAGAGCCACAAGTTGCAGGTGTAATAGCAGGATTAACTGTAATAGCCGTAGGATCAGTTAATGTAACTGTTTGTGTAGCCTGACAGGCATTAGCATCAGATAACACTAATGTATAAGTTCCTGAACACAAGCCACTCACAGTTTGATTCGTATTCGTAGGGGCTGACCAAGCATAAGTATAAGGTAATGTACCACCAATAGGGCTTGCGGTAACAATACCATTACAAGCACTCGCACATGTTGGATTAGTGAAGCTTGCATTCGCTAATAAAATAGCCGGATCAGTTAATGTTACAATTGTTTGCCCAGTACATAAACTATCATCTGTAACGGTAAGAGTATAATTTCCAGCACATAATCCTATTGGATTAGGAACAGAACCACCAAATGGCACCCAACTATAAGAATATGGTGTATTTCCTCCACTTACCGAAGTAGCAACGCTACCATTACATGTGGCATTACAATTAGGATTTGTAACATTAGCCGACACTATTATTGGCAATGGTTCATTGATTACAAAACTTTGAGTACTAACACAGCCATTAGCATCTGTTACATTACCCGTATAAGTTCCGGCACACAAGCCTCCCACAGTTTGGGTAAATACGATAGGTGTTGTATTATATGAATAGTTATAAGGCGATACACCTCCCGATACATTTATTGTCGCAGTACCATTACATTGATTATTACATTTAACATCTTGTGTTACTATTGTAGAAGTTAATGCAGTTGGTTCATTAATATCAACAGTTGCAGTAGTTACACAACCATTTGCATCACCCACGGAAACGGTATAAATTCCAGAACATAAATTAACTACAGTATCTATATTTGCTCCAGTAAATGAACCAGTTGGTGACCACGTGTAAGAATAAGGAGCTGTTCCGCCAGTTGCCATAACTTTAATTCCACCAGTACAATTAGCATTACATAAAACATCTTTTTTATTAAAACTTAAACTTAGGGCTAAAGGTTCTGTAATTACGAATGTATTGGTAACTACACAATTATTTGCATCTGTAATATTAACAGAATAAGTACCTGCACATAATGAAGTAGGGTCTTCTACAGAACCTCCAGTAGGCAACCATGCATACGTATATCCAGGAGTTCCGCCAGTAGGTGTAATATTAATTGAACCATTACAAGCAGCATTACAAGATACATTTTGGATAGTAGCAGTACTTGTCATTTGTGCTGGTTGAGCAATATTTACCGTTTGATTGGTTACGCAATTATTAGCATCTGTAATTTGAGGTATATATACACCTGCACATAATCCAGTTACCACTGTATTAGTAGAAGGTATCGTTGGCCAATTAACACTAAATGGAGCTACACCTGAGATAGACAATGTAGCTGAACCAGTACAAGAACCAAAACAACTTATTGAATTGGAGGTTACTGTAACCGTTGGACCAGTTGGATTATTTAAGGTTGTAACTAATGTTTGCGTACAACCTGCAAAATCTTTAATTACAATAGAATAAGTACCTGCCCCAACATTAGTTAAAGGATTTGATGTAGATGAACCTGGACTCCAAGTAAAAGTGTATGGCGAGGTACCGCCACTTATCGAAACACCTATGCTACCATTTGTTGAGGTACAGGTAGCAGGATTAGTGAATGTAAACGTTGCGGTAATAGAACTTGATTCTGTAATTGAAATGACTTGAGTTTTAGAACATCCATTTGCATCACTTGCTGTTACAGTATAATCGCCTGCACATAATCCAGTTATAGAAGGAGTAGTTTGCCCACCTGGTTGCCATAAATAATTTATAGTACCTGTGCCACCTGTTACCGTAGCAGATGCAGTTCCATTACAAGAACCATTACAACTCACGTTCGTTTGGTTAACCGTTAAGGTAATAGCAGGTGGATTTGCAAATGAAACCGTATTGGTACTAGAACAACCATTTACATCAGTTACTTGAACGGTGTGAACTCCTGAACATAAACCAGTTGCTGTTTGTGAATTTTGAGTAGGTGAAACTGGTGGCGATGTCCAGGTATAAGTGTAAGGCGCTAAACCTCCGGTAGGATTGGCTGTTGCAATACCAGTGCAAGCATTATTACAAGCTAAAGTGGCTCCATTTGTAGTAATTAAGGTTATAACTGTTTGATTAATTTGAACGGTGCGTGTGGCTATACAACCTTTACTATCAGTAACTGTAACTGTTTGAACACCCACGCAAAGATTGTTAGCAGTTGCAGTAGTTTGACCACCTGGCGACCAGGAATATGTGTAAGGGCCGGTTCCTCCAACTCCTTGAGCTGTAGCAGCACCAATACAAACATTACAACTTGGTTGCACATTACTAATAGATGCCGTAAGTGCTGTAGGTTGTGAGACATTAGCTGTTGCAGAAGCAATACAACCTTTTGAATCAGTTACAGTTGTTATATAATTCCCTGGACACAAGCCTGTGGCGGTTTGAGTGTTTTGAGTAGGTGTTGTTGGACTCCAAGTATAAAAATATCCAGATGTTCCTCCTGTTGCCACTACAGAAACTGTTCCATCACAAGAACCAGCACAACTTACGGTTCCATTTAAAGGAGTTAATGTTAAAGCAGGAGGAGTTGTAATTGCGACTGTTTGTGTTTGAGTACAACCATTAAAATCTGTAACAGTAGCTGTATATACACCTTGACACAAACCATTTATTACATTCCCCGAACTACCATTACTAAAATTAATAGTATAATTAGGAGTACCTCCAGTAACTGAAGTAGTTGCAATACCTGTACATTGAGAATTACAATTCGGATTAGTTGGTGTAATATTTACTGTAAGTGCAGGTGGTGCTATTACACTCACCGAGGCTGATGCTTTACATCCATTAGCATCTGTAACGGTTGCGGTATGTACACCAACACATTGGTTATTAATAGAACTTCCAGTTCCACCCGAACTCCAAGTAAATGTGAAAACAGGTGTTCCTCCATTTACTACAGTAGAGATAGAAGCATTACATTGATTAGCACAATTTATAGGTGTTGCATTTAAAGTTAAACTTATTGGGTTAGGTTGTGTTAGAGTTATTATTTGATTCTGCACACAACCTTTAGAATCGCCAATCATTAGTGTATAAGTGCCCGCACAAAGATTACTGTATGGAGGAGGTGATGTAATAGTAGAAGATGAGGTTTGTAATGTAAATGAAAAGGGAGCGCTACCACCAGAAACTGATGCAGAAATTGAACCATTACACAAGCCATTACATGTTGGCGAAACAGTTGTAATATTAACGGTTATAGGACTAGGCTGGGTTATACTTATTGTTCTAGTAATTAAACATCCATTAGCATCTGTAACACGTAATGTATAAGTAGCAGGACAAAGGCTGTTATATGGAGGCAAAGTAGTTACCGTAGATGAAGGTGATTGTAATGTAAAAGTATATGGAGCTGTACCGCCTGTTACAGTAGGCGTTATTGAACCATCACAAGCGCCATTACAAGTAACGCTTGTACTTGTAGCAGTTAATGTTAATGATGGCGGTTCTGTTATAGTAATTGTATTAGTAAAGCTACATCCTAAAGCATCACCTAAAGTAAACGTATAAGCACCAGCACACAAGCTAGTTGCAGTTGAACCAGTAGAAACCGATGGCGACCATGAATACGAATAAGCTCCTGTTCCTCCCGATGGATTCAAATTGATAGCGCCAATACAAGCATTATTACAGATTAGATTTGTTTGAGTTGGAGTGGCTGTTAAAGTAGGAGGTGTAGCAATATTCACAGTAATTGTATTAATACAATTACCATTATTTGTAACAGTACAGGTATAATTTCCAGCACACAAACCAGTAGCTTGAGCAGCAGTACCACCACTAGGCGACCAAGAATAGGTAAAAGGGCCTAATCCCCCAGAAGCCGATACAGAAGCTGTACCATTACAAACATTACCACAAGTTAAATCAGTTTTAGTAACAGTTAAAGTTACTGCAGGTGGCTGTGTAATATTAAATGAATAAGTTGCTGTACAAGTTTTGCTATCTGTAACAGTGGCTGTTACCACTCCAGGACATAAATTGGTAATGGAATTAGTAGATGAAGTAGAAGGTGTTGATGTAGGAGAACTCCACGAAAATGAATATGGTGCTGTACCACCAGTTGGTGCAACTGCTGCTGAACCATTACAAGCTGAATTACATGTTACACTTGCTGCAGTTCCATTAGCCGCCAATACCAAAGGCTGACTTAAATTAGTTGTAAATGTAGTAATACAGCCATTATTATTTGTTGCCGTTAATGAGTATGTTCCTGCGCATGCATTCTTCAAGGTATCTCTTGTAAATATATTTGTATGGTTAGTATTAGGCGGATTCCAATTTATTGTAAGAGGAACAACACCACTTACTACTAAAACTCTAATTTCTCCATTACAATCTCCATTACAATTTGGCAACACCTTTGAAAAAGATAGTAATGTTGCTGCTGGGTTAATAATAGACACCTGAACTGCCGACTGCTCGCCAAGAGAGTTTTCAAATAATACAATGTACTGAGTACCACAACCACATAAATTACCTACTGTATAAGTGGTACTTGTAAAATTATCCGAAAAATCAACAGCTGGTGGCAAAGTTTGACAAGGTGTAGAAGGATCAGTGTTTAACCATTGAATGGAATAAGGTGCATTAGTACAACCTGATAAATTAAATGTAGCTGTTCCATCACAAGCTCCAGAACATGTTGGATTAGTAGAGTTTGTTAAAGTTACTACACAAGCTTGTGGCGTTATTTGAGATATTTTTAAATTTGGAACACTTGAAAAATGAGATAGAACAGGCGATGGTAAAGTATTTTTCTGACAAATTATATTGGATTTTACACCAGACGTATTTGTTATTTGAACATTATTTATTGTAATATTTTGAGCAATTTGAATTGTGTTATTTTGCAAATTCAAGTTAAGGTTATTCAAAACCAAATGTTTAGCAAAGATGATAGAATTTTGTAATTTAAAATTACCACTTATGTTTAAGGACTTGGTAGTTGAAATCACTCCCATTGCCACGTCGTGATTAGCAACAAGATATATATCATTATTAAATTTATTGTGCGAGAACTGATACTTTGCTACTGTAGTTGGGTTTAAATTAATTTTACCATTTAATTTAAAATAAAAATTCTCATTTAATTCAACATCGCCTTTAATAGTTAAATCTACCGTAGGCGATCCTATAATGTCAATTTTAAATTGTGTGTTTAGTGCTGTAATATTCTTAAATCCAAAACTATGCAAGGCATGAATTGTGATTTGTGATTCAGAAGGAAGAGCTGAATTATTATCAAACTCAACTGATGTGTTTACAGACGGAAGAATGCCTGCAGGTGAACCACCACTTGTATAGGACCAATGCAAAACGTCATTCCAGTAACCAGAACCTCCAACCCAATACATTTTTTGGGCACCTAAATGCCCTAAATAAAGTATCCCAAAAAATAGTAAAAGTTTTTTCAACATATACCGTTTCTAACTTTTTACGAATTTATATCAGTTTCTGTTTCTAAATATAAGAAAATAAACCTAATATTAACATTTTAACTGTGTAAAATATTAACTATAAACATTGAATAACACGAATGGACACTCAAAACCCATTAAATTCATGGAAAACTTTAAAAAGTGAACTTGTTTATGAATCGCCTTGGATAGCTGTTCACAAGCATCAAACTATTAACCCTGCTGGTAAACCAGCCATGTATAGTGTTGTAAATTTTAAAAATCTAGCCATCGGGATAATTCCATTAAGCAAAGATGGTTTTACATGGCTTGTAGGACAATGGCGTTATCCATTAAATGCTTACAGTTGGGAAATACCAGAAGGGGGAGGTCCATTAGGCGAAGAACCTATTGAAACTGCCCAACGAGAATTGAAAGAAGAAACAGGTATTGTGGCTAAAAGTTATAGTAAATTAATGGAATTACATTTAAGTAACTCAGCAACCGACGAAACAGCCCATGTTTTTTTGGCTACCGATCTAAGTTTTGAAGAAGCAGAACCTGAAGAAACAGAAGACTTAAAACTAAAAAAAGTTCATATTCATGAAGCTTTTAATATGGTGCTAAATGGCGAAATTACCGATGCTATCAGTGTTTCTGCAATCTATAAGGTGAAATATATGTTGGATAAAGGTGAATTAATTTTATAGTTACCAACCAGCAATTTCCCAAGTGCCTTGCGAACGCATCACTTGTTCTATCATATCACGTACACAAGCTTCTCCGCCTTTTCGGCTTGAGATATATATACAAATTTCTTTAATTTCATGTGCCGCATCATTAGGACAGCAAGCTATACCAACTCGTTTCATTACTTCCCAATCTGGTAAATCATCGCCCATGTATAAAATCTCTTCTTCATTTAAGTTATGCTCATTGATGTAATCTTTATAACATTGTAGTTTATCATGTTGTGATAAAAAAACATCTTCAACTCCTAAACCATTCATGGCATTTTTAACTAATTTACTATTACCACCTGTAATAATCACAATACGATACCCTTTTTTACAAGCCAGTTGAATTGCATAACCATCTTTACTGTTTAAGTTTCTTAAAAACTCTCCACTTTCGGCTAATAGAATATGTCCATTTGTTAAAACTCCATCTACGTCAAACATGAGTGTTTTAATTCGAGTAAGTTTTTGTTTAAAATTTTCCATAGTTATTATTTATGTGCTTGTTGCTGAACTATTAAATCCGTCATTGTTTTATAAACCTTTAACAAGTTAGGTTTATGTTTAAGAAGATTAATATGTTTCTGTAAAGTTAGCTTATCGTGTCGTTTAGCTGGCCCCGTTTGTGCCTCTAAAGGGTGATGCTTTTGCAATTTTACCACCGATTGTTGTATAATTGGGTTAAGTAATTTAGCTTGTTTTTTAGTTAAATTACTCTCAATTATTTGATATGAGGCAGCATACAAAGCGTTAGTAAAATTATTTGCAAAAACAGCGGCTAAATGCAAAGTTAATCTCTTGGTTGAATCTACCGTGTGTACATGATGAGAAACTGTTTTGGCAATTGTTCGTAATAAACTTAGACCTTTAGTTTGGTTAGACTCAATTAAGATGGGGGTTCTCTTCCAATCAATTTCTGCTCCTTTATAAAACGTTTGTAAAGGATAATAAACACCAATGTGTGTAGATGCAGACTTCAATATGTTGATATCCATACTACCAGATGTGTGAGCTATTATACCTTTTAGTTTAAGTGATTCTAATTGTCGCGCAACTTCCAAAATAGCTTCATCTTTCACTGCTATTAAATATACATCAGCAGAAGTATCTAGTTTTTTATAATCTGTAACTAAACTTAGATGAAAATGTTTTGCATACTGTTTTGCTTTTGGAGATAAGTGATGATTAAATACTTGAACTAGTTTTATATTTTGATGACAGGTAAAAGAATTAGCTATATGCCATGCCACATTTCCTGTACCAATTATAACTATGTTTTTAATATTCAAAATATACTGACGAAAATTTAGAACGCTATTCCTAAATTATAAAACACAAAACTCCACATATCGGCAAATTCTTCAATTTGTTTATCGGTAGGTTTACCTGCTCCATGACCGGCATCTTTGTCAATTCTAATTAATTGAGGGTTTTTACCAGTATTATTTTTTTGAAGCATTGCTGCAAATTTGAATGAATGTGCTGGCACTACTCTATCATCGTGATCGCCTGTTAAAACCATAGTAGCTGGATATTCAGTTTGTTTTAAATTATGTAATGGAGAATATTTATACAAACACTCAAATTCATCTTTGTTTTCACTACAACCATAATCTACTGTCCAAGCTCTACCAATTGTAAATAATTGAAACCTTAACATATCTAAAACTCCAACTGTAGGCAATGCTACTTTTGCAATGTCAGGACGTTGCGTCATAACAGCGCCAATTAATAACCCTCCATTACTTCTTCCATGAATAGCCATCTTTTGATGTGAAGTGTATTTGTTAGCTACTAAATATTCGCAAGCTGCAATAAAATCATCAAACACATTTTGCTTTTTACATTTTGTTCCATTCAAGTGCCATTCTTCACCATACTCACCTCCGCCACGAATATTTGGAACACAATAAATACCTCCAGCTTCTAAAAACACAGCCCTATCTATTCTAAACTCAGGTGCTATCGAAATATTAAACCCTCCATAACCATACATAAAACAAGGATTATTACCATTTAACTCTATCCCTTTTTTATGAGTAATAAACATAGATATTTTAGTTCCATCTTTACTTTTATAAAAAACTTGTTTCGTTTCATAGTCAGAAGATTTGAATGGAATAATTGGATTAAATATTCGTTTACTTGTCTTAGAGCGTGTATCAAAAAAATAAATATCCTCTGGATGTGTAAATGAAACGGTAGAATACAATGCAATATCTTCTTCTCTACTTGAGTTCACATAGGTTACTTTACAAAGTTCTGGTAAAGTTATTTCGTTTTCTATCTTGCCATTTATTGCGTGTAAAAACAATTTGGAATTAACTTGATGTAAATAATTGGTAATTATTTTGTTTCCGCAAAAAGACACACCCATTAATAAATCATCGTGTTGAGGAATTATCTCCGACCAGTTATCTTGACTTGGGTTATTTAAGCTTATTCGGATTAAACGATAACGTGGAGCTTTATGATTTGTAAGTACATAAAACTGATTCCCGATATTATCAATGATACTATACTCATTATCAAAATTTGTTACAATAGGTATCAGTTTATTTTGTGGAGACGACAAATCTTTAATCATAACGCTTTGCCCACTGGTTGTTTCACTACCATAAATAATTAGGTAATTTTCGTCGTGTGTTGTTTGTGCCGAGAAATTACGATTTGGATTTAATTTATCTTCATATATCAGTTGGTCGTTTGATTGAGGCGTGCCTAATTGATGGTAATATATTTTATGAAACTGATTTTTGTCGGTAAAGTCTTTTCCTGCTTTTGGCGCATCATATCGACTGTAATAAAAACCATTTCCTTTCCAAGCAACACCCGAGAACTTAACCCATTTAATCACTTCTGGTAAATCTTGATTTGTAAGACAGTTTTTAATATGTATTTCAACCCAATCGCTTCCTGCTTTTGATATACCATAGGCTAAATGTGCTGCATCTTTACTTAAAGCAAAATTTGTTAACGAAACGGTTCCATCTTTAGATAATTCATTTGGATCTAGTAACACTTTAGGTTTTGATAATAAAGCATCTTGAACGTATAAAACCGATTGATTTTGTAGGCCATTATTTCTTAACGAATAAAACTTATTGGCTTTCTTAAACATCATTGGGCGTTTTTCGTAGTTCCACAGCTCTGTGAGTCGAGCCTTTACTTTTTCTTTAAAAGGAATTGTTTGTAAGTATTGATTTGTAAGCGCATTTTCAGCATCAATCCACGTCTTGGTGTCGGCCGAGTTTTCATCTTCTAACCAGCGATAAGGGTCATCTACTTTGGTTCCATGATAGTCGTCTGTTTGCTTAACAATTTTTGTTTCAGGATATATCCATTGAGCTTGCATATATAAAGATGAAAAAACAAGTGTTATTAAGCCAATTATCAGGTTGTAAAATCTCATTAAAAAACTTTATAATGGAATATTGCCATGTTTCTTTTTAGGCAACTTATCTACTTTGTTTTCGAGCATTTTAAATGCCTTAATTAATTTCTCTCGTGTTTGTTCTGGTTTTATAACCTCATCAATAAATCCTCTTTCGGCGGCACGATACGGATTAGCAAACATAGTTTGATATTCTGTTTCTTTTTCTTTCCACTTTTCTTCTTTATTAGCAGCTGCCGAGATTTCATTTTTAAAAATAATTTCGGCGGCGCCTTTTGCTCCCATTACGGCAATTTCGGCACTTGGCCAAGCGTAATTCATATCAGCACCAATATGTTTACTATTCATCACATCATAAGCACCACCATAGGCTTTACGAGTAATTACTGTAATACGAGGTACAGTGGCTTCGCTAAAAGCAAATAATAATTTTGCACCATTGGTAATAATTGCATTCCACTCTTGATCGGTTCCTGGTAAAAATCCCGGTACATCTTCAAATACTAATAAAGGAATATTAAAGCAATCGCAAAAACGCACAAAACGAGCTGCTTTAGTTGACGAATGAATATCTAACACACCAGCCAAAACAGCAGGTTGATTTGCAACAATACCAATAGAACGTCCAGCTAATCGAGCAAAACCAACCACAATATTTTCAGCAAAGTGTTTATGTATTTCTAAAAAACTATTGTCATCAATTACTTTTTCAATCACCTCTCTAATGTCGTAAGGCTGATTAGCGTTATCCGGAATAATTGTATTTAACTCCGGACGAAGTTCTGATCCTTTAAAATCATAAGGAATAGAAGGTGCATCTTCTTCACAATTTTGAGGAATGTATCCTAAAATTTGTTTAATATTATTAATGGCCTCTATTTCATTAGCACAAGCAAAATGTGTAACACCACTTTTAGAAGCATGAGTCATAGCTCCACCAAGCTCTTCAGACGTAACTTCTTCGTGAGTAACAGTTTTTACTACATTGGGTCCAGTAACAAACATGTAACTCGTATTTTCTACCATTAAAATAAAATCGGTCATAGCAGGACTATATACTGCACCACCCGCACATGGTCCCATAATTCCAGATAACTGAGGAATTACACCACTAGCTCTTACATTTCTATAAAAAATATCGGCATAACCACCTAATGACACCACACCTTCTTGAATACGCGCTCCACCACTATCATTTAATCCAATAAATGGAGCGCCATTTTTCATAGCTAAATCCATTACCTTACAAATTTTTTCGGCATGAGTTTCAGATAACGAACCTCCAAATACAGTAAAATCTTGAGAAAACACATACACTAATCTTCCATTCACTGTTCCGTAACCCGTTACTACACCATCTCCTAAATATTGTTCTTTATCTAATCCAAAATCTTTGCTTCGATGAGTAACCATCATTCCTATTTCTTCAAAACTTCCTTCATCTAATAAAAAGTGAATGCGCTCACGAGCTGTTAACTTTCCTTTTTTATGTTGGGAGTCTATACGTTTTTGTCCACCTCCCAATAAAGCTTCGGCTTGCTTTTTCTCTAGTAAAGTAATTTTAGCATTCATAGTATTTTCTTGTTCTTTGGTATGTTTAGTTAAAGTATCTTGTGCCATTTTTCAAATTAGATTGCTTAGTTTTTAATGCTTTAAATATACTATTTTACAAGTATATTATTCTTTTTTAGGGCGATGAAATGATTTTTTCTTAAAGCCCGATTTGTAATGTTTATTATTTGGCTTATGTCTTGGGTTTTGTTTCTTTTGCGCTTCTGGATTGTATTCTGGGGCTTTTCCAAAGGCTTCAGGAACTGGTAGTTTTACCACATCTATTCCCATCAAGGCCTCAATTTGTGAAAAACGAACCTGATCTTTGTCATTTATAAACGTAATGGCCACCCCTTCTTTTGCTGCACGTGCTGTTCTGCCTATGCGATGTATGTAGTCTTCAGGATCGGGTGGTACATCATAATTTACTACTAAGCTAATACCTTCTACATCAATGCCTCGAGATAAAATATCGGTTCCAATCAATATGCGTAAATGTCGATTTTTAAAGTTACGCATAATTTCTTCTCGCTCTGTTTGCTCCAAATCTGATGAAAAACCCTTTACTGAGTAATTGAGTGCATGAAATGTTTTATATAATTCTTTTACTTTTTCTTTAGTTGATGAAAAAATAATAACAGAAGAATAATCTTCATTCTTTAAAATTTCTTTTAAGATACTTTGTTTTTGGTTCTCAAATACCACATAAGCTTGCTGAACGATACCCGCAGCAGGTTTTGAAATGGCGATATTAATTTGTTCGGGTTCGTGTAATATTTGATGTGCCAGTGTTCTAATTTTTGGTGCCATGGTAGCTGAAAACATAATGTTTTGGCGATGCTGAGGCAAGTATTTAAAAATAAATTTTAAATCATCTATAAATCCCATATCCAACATTCTATCCGCCTCATCTAAAACCAAATGTTTTAAGGTTTCAAATTTTATATCACCCGATTGTAAAAGAGCTATTAATCTACCAGGTGTAGCTACAATAATATCAACTCCGTTTTCAATGGCTTTTGCTTGATTAGCCCAAGCTACACCATCGTTTCCTCCGTAAATAGGAATAGAACTTACATTACAAAAATAGGCCAAAGCTTCTATTTGTTGGTCAATTTGTAATACCAATTCACGAGTAGGTGCTATAATTAATGTATTAATACCCTTACTTTGAGATTTTACAATTTTATCAATAATAGGTAAAACAAAAGCTGCTGTTTTACCAGTACCTGTTTGAGCACAAGCAATAAGGTCTTTATTATTTTGAATAACGGGAATTGCTTGTTGTTGAATAGGTGTAGGAGTTTTATAGCCAACCGTTAATAAGCCCTCCGTTAACGCCTCACCAAAATTAAAATCGTTGAAAGTCAATGTACAATAAATAAAAAAATTAAGAGTACTAATTTACAGTTTTTAAAGCGGAATAGCGATAAATTAATGGAATTTGTAAGCATTTTAAAACAAAAGAAAGGGCATAAAATATTGTACAAATTCACAAAATAATGTATATTTGCGCCTCACAATGCGGATGTGGCGTAATTGGTAGCCGCACCAGACTTAGGATCTGGCGCCGCGAGGCGTGGGGGTTCGAGTCCCTTCATCCGCACAAAAAAGCAGAGATTTTGTCTCTGCTTTTTTAATTTTAAATCCATAAGATTATACCAAACACAAGTATAATTTTAAGAAGTTGTTTAAAGTGTTTCTTTTTAATCAGCGTAACTCATCATCAAGTAGTAAACTGAAGACTATTCAAATCTTAAATTGCTAATATCAATTTCATTCATACACTTAAAGTGTTTCTTGGGGCATTGATTATATCCAAGTTTAGAACAAGGACGACATTGTAAATTTTTCACTTCTAAAATTTGTGATTGATGTCCAGGAAAGTACGCGCTCATTCCAAATTCGGGAACTGTATTTCCCCATATAGAAATGATATTTTTTTTATAAGCAGCCGCAATATGCATTAATCCAGTATCAGAAGTAATAACATAATGAGCTTGTCTTACAAGTGATGCTGATTGATTAATAGAAAAAATTCCACAAGCATTAAATGTCGTCTCTTTAAATATCTGATGTAATTCATTTGCAACTACATTGTCTTCCTTGCCCCCAAGTAAAACAAGTGGTAAGGGGCTTTTCTGACAAATCTCTTTTAATTTTTGAAGTGGAATTTTCTTAGTATAATATGAACCACCAACAACTAAAGCATGATATCCATTTAAAAACTGAGGCGGTAAAACCTCGGAAAGATTCACCTCATCCTTTGACGAAATAAAATAATCTAATCCCTTTCCATCATTTTTTACATTCCATGTTATAACTGTATCTAAGTATCTATCTACAATATGTACTGAAGGTAAAACATCTTTTTTTAATTTTACTTTAAGAAACTTCTCCCAATTAAGTTTATTAAATGAATACGATTTTGTTTTTAATGCCCATTTTAATTTTAAACTTCTTAAGTTATGATGCAAATCAATGATATAATCGTACTGCTCGGCTCGTAATTCGGTAATGATTTCGTTTAATGAATCTTGAAAGGTATGAATTTTATCTAAATAAGGATTATGCTCAATAAGGTTTAAAAACTTTTGTTTGGTTATATAATGTACTTCCGCCTCGTTTAGTTGTTTTTTCAAACATCTAATAACTGGTGTAGTTAATACAATGTCTCCTATAGAGCTAAATCTAACTATTAAGAATTTCAAAGTGATGTTATTTAGGCAATAAATGATACTCCGTTACTTTTCCATTACCATCTACCTTTCTTACCCACATCTCTTTCTCATATAATTTCAAGATTTGATAAGAACATGGGTTAGGCACATTACCATAAGTAATTGATGTGGGAGTAAGGGTTATATCATCCTTATTAGAGGTAAAACTCCATGTTCCGCTTTCGGTATTGGTAACATTACCTACTAATGGAATTGCAACATAATATGATATTGAATAGCTTCCACTTTTTGTGAAGTTAATAGTATAATCTTTATATATATTAGAAAAATAAGCGGCAGAATCAACATTATTAATTAACAATTTATCTATTTTCCAAGTATTAGCTACACGTTCTTTTTTTAATCGTAAACTTATCAAAGGTCCTTCTGGATATTTCTTACATTGCGAGAAAACACCTATAAATAATACAGCTATTAGTGCAAATTTTATTAAATATTTCATTTAATAGATATTGATTAAATTTACCCACAAAAATAACGAAATTTGTTGAATGTTTATAGATACCCATACACATCTTTATTCGGAGGAATATAATACGAATCGATATGAGTTAATACAAGATGCTCTCAATAATGGAGTAAGCCGTTTGTATATGCCTAACATTGATAGTAGTAGTATAGATGAGATGTTGAAAGTAGAGGTGCATTTTCCTGAACAATGCTTTGCCATGATGGGTATTCACCCTTGTTCGGTTAAAGAAAATTATCGAGAGGAATTAAATATTGTAAAACAATGGCTGGAACTACGCCGATTTTCTGCAATTGGAGAAATTGGCATGGATTTATACTGGGACAAAACATTTATAAAAGAACAAGAGCTGGTTTTTAAAGAACAATTGTATTGGGCTTTAGAATACAACTACCCTATAGTTATACATTGTCGCAATGCATTTGATGAGATATTTGAAATTTTAAAATCATTTGAAAAATTACCCAAAGGTATTTTCCATTGTTTTAGTGGTGATCTTGTTCAAGCACAAAAAATTTTATCGTTAGGAAATTTTAAGTTGGGGATAGGCGGGGTAGTAACTTTTAAAAATTCAGGACTAGATAAGGTAGTTGAACAATTAAGTCTACAAGATATAGTTTTGGAAACCGATGCCCCCTACTTAGCACCAGTACCTTATCGTGGCAAACGCAACGAGAGTGCCTATCTTCCTATTATTGCACAAAAAATTGCCGATATAAAACAAGTTACATTAAAAGAAGTTGCCACTATTACAACTCAAAACGCACTCGATATTTTTGAAAACTAATTCTTTTATATCTTCTCCATTTATTCAAACCATTGTATATGGAAATATATTTATTGCACTTTGTGCTTTATCACAAGTATTACTTACCTATCATTTATTTCCAATTCCACTAAATTTCGAGAACAATTCATACTTATTATTTGTATTACTTTCTACTTATTTACAATACAATGTACAACGAGGTTATAGCATTTTGAGTCATCATGATTCACAATCTGATAGAGGGCAATGGGTGATGAAACATAAAAAGATAATGCTTTATAGTATTATAGCTTGTCTTATCATTGTTTTATTTTTATGTAATAACTTAAGTTATACTTCAATAGGCATTATGATTGGAGCCGAAGCAATTTCTACTTTATATTACATGCAACCTTTTAATCTTCGCCGTTTTGGGTATATAAAACCTTTTTTAATTTCAATGGTGTGGGTTATGAGTTGCGTGTTAGTTCCACTCATTGAAAATGATTTACTAAGTAAACACAGTATGTGGTTTATCTTTTCACAATTCGTATTTATATCTGTATTGTGTATGTTGTTTGATATAAAAGATAATGATAAAGATTATTTAGAAGGTGTTAATACTTATGCAAATCGTTTTGGAGAAAAAACAACTAAAATTATTTGTGCAAGCCTTATACTCTTTGGATTTATTAGTTTTTATATTTTTAATCCTTATTACTTATACACTCTACTCTCAATTATACTTCGCTCTATTCTATTTATTACTATTCTTATTACTAACGAAAAACGTCATGCCTTCTATTATTATTTGTGGGTAGATGGTTTATTAATTTTACAGACTATTTTATTTTTCTTAATAGATCCTATTTTTTAGATTTCTATTTCAACTTAAATGCAACTGGAATATTAAACCTTACTTTTACAGGCTTTCCATCTTGGCGACCCACTTTTTTCCATTTTGGTAACTTATTAATTACGCGCAACACCTCTTCATCGCAACCATAACCAATTCCTTTTAAAATTTTAGCTCCTTCTACCATGCCATTTTCATTTACTACAAAAGAGACGAATACAGTTCCTTCTTGTCCTATTTCTCTAGCTAATGTTGGGTAAACAATGTTTCTGGCAACAAAACTTAATAAGGCTGCAGTTCCACCTTCAAACTCTGGCATATCTTGTACAATTACATATTCGGTAGTACTTGTATTGAGTGTTGATCCAGTTTGATTTGTCCCTACATTCAACGTACTAGTCTCAGTACCGGTTGTTGAATTTCCTGTAGCCATATTCGATCCATTACCATTTACAGGATTATCTAAAGCCGTAATTGAAGTAGTTGATGTTGTTTCATCTATAATTTGTGTTACCATATTACTTGGTGGCGCCACTGATGCTTCGGAATGTTGTTCGATTGTATGACTAGGTTGATTCGGAGTTAAATCAATTTTTGTTTCGTATATGAGTGGTTCAGGCTTTAGGTCATCCAATAATAAAGGTTTTGGTGTTTCTACAAAGATGGAGTATTTATTATATACTAATGTACTAATAAATAATATGGCAAGTAGTAGGCCAATACTTAGTAATGCTTTAAATATCGTACTATTATAATGCTGTCTAATATCGTATGCCCCATAACTTTTATTTCTTTTTTCAAATACTAATTCGTTTAACTTATTAGCATTAATTCCAAGTATATTCATCATTGCTATTTTGTTTAAAAGGGTTAAACATTTTACTAATTATTTGTAAAGGTATTTTCAATAAAAACAAAAAACCACCTTGGATTGAAAGGTGGTTGCAATGAATTGGTAAGTGGTAGGTTACAGACTAAAAATGGTTTCTATTGTTTAGTGTAGGTAGCCGTACAACTATCTCTATTTGACGAGATAGTTGTTGTGTAGGTTAAGTTTATATTACTACTACTAGTAAGTGTACCAGAACCTTGCGTAAAGCCAAGAGAGCCTAACTGCTGATAAGGAATGGTTAAAACATTATTATTTACAGAAGCCCTAGCACTTACTGATAAACCAGAGAAATTGCTTATCAACACCTCGGTTGAATTAGTGGTTGATTTTGAGATGGTAACATTATGTGTATTCGTTCCAGCCACTGCACTATTTTCGGTAACATGCCATTGCGCTTCAAATTTATCCCGTGCATCAGTTGTAGGAGATGGAGAATTTGGATCATTATCTTTATCAGGCGCACAAGAGGCAAAAAATAAAGCAAAAGGAATTATAAATTTTAAAATCTGTTTCATTGTATTAATTGAATTATTGCTTATATGTTTCAAAAATCATTCCATAATGCTTTTACTTATCTCAAATTATTTTGAGCATAGTAAGCTATCTCTTGTTTAAATCTGCGTTTAGCTAATACAGGAATTAACCTCGATAATATCGTAATAATAGGAGAAAGAAGTAAAATGGCGGTAGGTAAAACTATTCCAAAGATACGAACTCTCATTCTGCGTTGTTTACTACCCTGTTCTCCTTTTTTTAAAATAAATTTTGCGTATAAAGGGAAAAGTGCCCTGCCTCTACCTTCCATTAATAATAAGTTTCCTCTTATGCTTACTGCGCCTTTTTCTATCAACTGTGGTTGTATAAGTTGGAGTTGCGAAGTGGTGAAATTATCAAGAATAATTTTACCATATTCAGGTGCTTTATCAATATCAACTTGTGTAATTCCATATTTAGGGAATATACCCAAAAATTTTTCTTTAGTTCCTTTTAAAACATAAGCCAATACAGTTACTAAACTAGTGAGGTTTGAAGCATGATCTACAAAAGTTATATTACCTACAAGATTAGCTTGCAAGTTAATGAGTTGTTGTTTCATTTTCTCTTGCGCGCCTAGCCACATATTTCGACAGTTTATAACGGTTATAACGGGCTTATTTTTTAAAAGAATTTTTGCCTCATTGCTTTGTAAAAAACTATTAATAGGCACACACACACTTAAAAACCAAGGCTGGTAAGCTATAAAAACCAAATCATACGACATGGTAGTATCTATCTGAAAAGGTTCTAATTCACAAGGTATTCCATTAACAGTTTCAGGAAAAGCATCAAAAAACTGCATATAACTCCAAGGATAAGGAAATGGATTTTTTGGTTTAATATTTAAATAAGTGATTTTAAAATCAGTATTATTTGAAAAAGGTTTTAAAACAGCATCTAGTGCTTGTTTACCTTGTCCTGTTTGGGAGTAATAAATAGCTAATACCTGCTTCATTCCTTTTAATATTCAAATATAAATTTTATTTTATCAATGCTCAAAGTTTAT
Source organism: Bacteroidia bacterium (assembly GCA_020846025.1). Lineage (GTDB taxonomy): Bacteria > Bacteroidota > Bacteroidia > B-17B0 > Aurantibacillaceae > UBA4416. The sequence continues at coordinate 67,417 of JADLER010000029.1, forward strand.
TGTAATTTTACCACATGATTGCGATTCAACAAACACTCATTTCTGAAGATATTTTTGAAAAAAATTTTGTATGCAACCTAAATGCCTGTAAAGGAGAGTGCTGTGTAGCAGGCGATAGCGGTGCGCCATTAGATAAAGAAGAATTAGAAATTTTAGACAAATTACTGCCCGTTGTAGAACCATATTTAACGAACAAAGGAAAAGTAGCCATTAAAAAACAAGGAGCTTACGTTATTGATGAAGATGGCGATTATACTACTACATTAGTATCAGAAGGTGCTGAATGTGCCTTTGTGTTTTTTGATGAAAAAAACATTGCTAAGTGTGCTATTGAACAAGCTTACCTTGACGGAAAAACACAAGCTGTAGTACCTGATTGGAAAAAACCAACCTCTTGTCATTTATATCCAATACGAATTACAGCCTATAAAGAATATGATGCTGTAAATTATCATCAATGGCAAATTTGCAAAGATGCTTGTACTTTGGGCGAAGAACTTAAGCTACCTGTTTTTAAATTTTTAAAAGAACCTCTAATTAGAAAATATGGTAAAGAGTGGTACGATGAATTGGAGTTAATCTATCAATCTCCTGAAATTTGGAAACGATAAAATGGATGAGTGTATGTATTCAAACCAAAGTGTACTATTAAACATTAATAATCCAAGAAATTTCACTTTAAAATTATCTTTACTTCTATTTTAAATAGTCGAATTTCAGGGAAGCATACATTATCAAACGAAATTATTTAGACTTTAAAGTTATTGGCTTTGCTTTCCTGCAGACATTTTCTAACAAAGGCTATGCGTATGAAGCGACAAAAGCGGTTTTGGAAAACTTGGCAGTAGAAACAGTTTTTGCAGTAACATTACAAGAAAACCAATCTTCGATTAAACTGATTGAAAAACTCGGTTTGAAGTTTGAAAGAATAATTGAACAGAACAACGAAAAATTACACCTTTATCAAATTAGACTACAATTTATTATTGACTAAAAACAGTAAATTTTTAATTTTTCGTCAATAACTATTATCTTTGCCGTAAACAAAAGTAAATGATAACACGGGAAACATACCTGCAAAAACTCCATCAACTCAAAGACCAAAACATCATCAAAGTTGTTACAGGTATAAGACGTAGCGGGAAATCCACACTTTTGGAAGCCTTCAAGAACGAACTGACTGCAAGCGGAGTTTCCTCCCGAAACATCGTTTTTCTGAATTTTGAAGAAAGAGAAAACCTACATTTGACCGATTGGACGGTACTCTATGACGAAATCATAAAAAAGGTAGAAACCGATAAGAAACACTACGTTTTTTTGGACGAAGTGCAGTTGGTCAATGACTTTGAAAAGCTCATCAACAGTCTGTTTACAAAAAAACACATTGACCTGTACGTTACAGGTTCAAATGCCTATCTGCTAAGCAGTGAACTGGCAACACTTCTGACAGGAAGATACATTGCTATCAATGTACAACCGTATTCTTTCAAAGAATATGCTTTGGCATAAAACGAAAGAAAAAATACCGACCGCCTTTTTCGCCAATACATAAATGCAAGCAGTTTTCCCGAAGCCGTTACACTTGCCCAAAGCAACGAAAGTTTGGCAAACGATTATTTGCAATCCATTTACGATACGGTAGTTATCAAAGATATTGCACAACGTTATAAACTTCGGAATATACATAACCTGCATCGTGTTATCAGCTTTGTGTTCGACAGTATTGGCTCGTATATTTCTCCTACCAATATTGCAAGTGAACTCAATAAAAATTCAAAGAAAAAAATATCACATAATACTATTATCAAGTACCTGGATTTTTTAACCAAATCCTACATTCTGTATCCTGCTCCGCGTTACGATATTAAAGGCAAAGAACTGCTGACTACCAACGAAAAATATTATTTGGTGGACTTGGGATTAAGAAACATAACAGCAACCAATAAATACGATACCGATTTAGGACACAAACTCGAAAATGTAGTGTATTTCGAGCTATTGAGACGTGGGGGAAAAGTCTATGCAGGAAAAAACAACGATAAAGAAATTGATTTTGTAGTACAAAAGCCCAATAACGAAAGAGAGTATTACCAAGTTGCCTTTACCATTAATGACGAAAAAATATACAAAAGAGAAATTTCGGCATTTAGCAACATCAAAGACAACTACCCAAAATACCTTTTAACACTCGATTTTGATAATACAAGTATAAACGGTATTCAGAAACTGAACGTAATTGACTGGCTTTTGAACGAATAAAAAACTGCCCATGACATATAGGGATTAAACGAAGCTCTGCTTCGATTTAATCCTGTGTTGAGCTTCAAAAAGCTCAGCTAACATGCTTCGGGAGCCTTTGTTTCAAAAAAAAATATTATGGGGGTTTTAAAAATTGATAAGCTGCTTTTCAATAAAATCTTCGAGGCTCTTAAACTCAACTTGTGCACGGTTTTTAGGAGTTATGATTGGCATACACAAAGATACTTGTTATTGATTTTTTATTTGTATATTTATTTCATAAATAACAAACAGCTTGTGTTAATTACATTGAGTTTTTTCACAGGCTGACGTTACCTGCAATTATAAAAAACAACATAAAATGATGCTACTAGCTATTGACTGGAAAATTACAATTTCAGATATAATAAACTCAATAATTGCCATTGCAGCAATTTTGACTTTGCTTTCACAAATAATTCAAAGTAGAAGAAATGCTGACTTTGGATTTCAACCAAATTTCATTTTCAGGAAGTTTTGTAATCACGAGCATCATATTTGGTCTCCAATGGTATGTGATGGCGCATCAAAAGAGTCTACGAATAAATGCAACAAGGATCATTGGTTTAACTTTTACAACGACTCTTCGGGTGTAGCATTTAACCTTGAAATCTTCCTACTTCACCAGAAAGAAATAAAGGGATTCAAATATAAAGACATTGAGAGTAAGAGAACACTAAAGTTAAATGCATTATTAAAGGACAGCCAGATTCAGTATAAATTATCACCTGGAACAGTCCCTTGTAAGTATTACAATCAGAAAGAAAATGATAGTTTTTACATTGTATTGAGTTACGAGACAATATCTAGATTTAATAAGTTCATTCAAGTTGTGGAATTAGGGTGTGAACCACAAAAACAACAGCAGAGTATTGATGATTGGAAAGGAGCAATAAAGTTTTCGAAAGGCAATGTTGTTTATTTTGAGAAAATTTCTTGGATGAGAAAAGTATTTACTCGCAATCAGAAAGTATATTCGAATGCGTTAGAAAAAGCCCAAGAATGTGAAAATGATTTGGATTAAAACACAGAAAACCGCAGGTAACACCAAATAAGCAAAAGCGCCAAAAGTACTAGATTTGTTAGGCGCCTTTGCCTATTTGGAAAACGTTATAGCCAATCCCTATTGAACGTTCGTGCTAAAATTCAACTGACGAAAATGATACCAAGTCGGAAACAATTTTGTAAATTTGTAGGTTTAGAAACAAGGAAACAGAATATATGTAATGACAACTTACAGTGACATAAAAGAATATCTCAATATCAAGGTTGACAAACACTTGAATGACGGTTTCGCTCATTTGACACACTACTGGCAAAATCACAAAAACGGTGTTTCTCAATACTATAAACCTTACGCAAAAGAATATTTGCAAGAGGAAATTTTGTCTGTTGTTGAAGAACCCGAACAACTTTACATACCTTTCAAATACGACATTCCATTTCCACCAACTACAAAACCAAAGTTTAAATTTATTGACTTGTTTGCAGGTATTGGAGGAATTAGATTAGCATATCAAAATTTAGGCGGAAAATGTGTTTTTTCAAGTGAGTGGAACAATTTTGCAAAGAAAACTTACGAAGCTAATTTTGGCGAAGTTCCATTTGGCGACATTACTCAAATCAGTGAAAAATCAATCCCCGACCACGATGTACTTTTGGGCGGTTTTCCTTGTCAGCCGTTTTCGATTGCTGGCGTTTCCAAGAAAAATGCTTTGGGTAGAAAACACGGCTTTTTAGATGAAACACAAGGAACATTATTTTTTGACATTGCAAGAATTATTGAACATAAAAAGCCAAAGGCTTTTATGTTGGAAAATGTCAAAAACCTTGTTTCACACGACAAAGGAAACACATTTAAAGTCATTAAAAACACCCTCGAAGAGTTAGGATATTCTGTTCATTATCAGGTTTTGAACGGAAAACATTTTGTTCCGCAAAACCGTGAACGGATTTTGATTGTCGGCTTCCGAAATGATATTTTTAACGGAGAAGAAAATTTTAAATTTCCGAAATTGCCCGAACAAACTGCGAAATTCAGAGAAATTTTAGAAGAAGAAATAAATCCCAAATATACGCTCTCGGATAAACTTTGGAACTATCTGCAAGACTATGCGAAAAAGCACAAAGCAAAAGGTAACGGTTTTGGTTTCGGATTAACTGATTTAGACGGAATTTCAAGAACAATTTCGGCACGTTATTACAAAGACGGTTCGGAAATTTTAATTCCGCAAGACGGAATAAATCCAAGAAGATTAACACCAAGAGAATGTGCAAGACTTCA
>JADLER010000030.1 GCA_020846025.1 Bacteroidia bacterium
TATAAAGGATGGATTCAATCTTATAGAGATTTACCAATTTTAGTGAATCAATGGGCAAACGTAGTACGCTGGGAAATGCGTACGCGTTTGTTTTTACGTACGGCTGAGTTCTTATGGCAAGAAGGTCATACCGCACATGCTACTAAAGAAGAAGCCATTGAAGAAACAAAAAAAATGTTGGAAGTATATGCCGATTTTGTAGAGAACTGGATGGCAGTACCTGTTGTAAAAGGTGTGAAAACAGCCAATGAACGTTTTGCGGGAGCTGACGACACCTATTGTATAGAAGCGATGATGCAAGATGGTAAAGCCTTACAAGCTGGCACCTCACATTTTTTAGGTCAGAATTTTGCAAAAGCATTTGATGTTAAATATGTAACAAAGGATAACAAACAGGAATTTGTTTGGGCTACGTCTTGGGGTGTTTCTACACGCTTGATGGGCGCATTAATTATGAGCCATAGTGATGATAACGGATTAGTTATTCCACCAAAAATAGCTCCAATCCAGGTTGTCATCGTTCCAATTTATAAAGGCGATGCAGGCTTAGAAAAAATATCAAAAGTAGCACATGACATTAAAATCAAGTTACAAGCTAAAAATATTTCAGTAAAATATGATGATAGAGATACGCAACGCCCAGGATTCAAATTTGCTGAACATGAACTAAAAGGTGTTCCTGTAAGAATTGCTATTGGAGAAAGAGATTTAGAAAATGGAACCGTAGAAATAGCGCGACGTGACGAGTTGAGTAAAGAAACTGTTTCCATTGATGGTATCGAAAATACAATTGAAAAGTTACTAAACGATATTCAAACAAATCTATTTAATAAAGCCAAAGCTCGTACCGAGGCCTTAACAACTAAAGTTGATAGTTACGAAGAATTTAAAAAAGTACTTGATGAAAAAACTGGTTTTGTATCGGCACATTGGGATGGAACACCAGAAACAGAGGAAAAAATAAAGGAAGAAACAAAAGCTACCATTCGTTGTATTCCTTTAAATAACACACAAGAAAACGGAGTGTGTATCTACAGCGGAAAACCAAGTACACAGCGCGTACTTTTTGCTAGAGCCTATTAAAACAATCCAAGTTCAGAAGTTGGAAGCCAACCTTCGTTACCATTTTCGAGTTTAATATTGGTCCACTCGGTATTACTCTCTAGTACTTTTACTTTTGTGCCTTCGTGTAAATTAAATTTTGATTTTGTAGCTTTTATAGGCTCTTCATATATTTTACTTTCTTTAGCTAACACAATTGCAAATCGAATGTTGCTTTTATCATTAATTGCTGTGTAACCTAATATCATACTTAAAGTAAAACAAATAAGGAATATAAAGCCAGCAAAAAATCCAATTCGTTTAATTATAAGCTGTTGAGTAATATAAAAGATAAAAAACAATATTAAAGCTATAATTAGTGAAATAATACTAAGCCATGCCCAACCTGTTTCGGATAGGGCACTTACTACACCTGATTTGATAGCTCCAACAAAGAAATTCTCTTTGCTTTCAATTTTGTCAATTGTTTTATCGGCAGCAATTTGTAGATTGTTTTTAATGTCTTGATTAGTAGGCGATAACTTATGTGCTAACTCATAGTTATAAATAGCTTTACCCAACTCCTTATTTTTATAATAGGCGTTACCTAAGTTGTAATATAATTTATAGGATACCAAACCTTCTTTAATGATAGCTTCGTAATTTTCGATGGCCAATTTATAATCTTTTGCTGCATAAGCTTTTTCCGCATTTAATTGTAAATTGTTAGCATGTAATGATTGAAGCCATGCTACGTGCATGATTACAAAAAATAATATATATTTTAATGCTTTCATTTTACTTTTTAAATCTGTTTTCAATATCTGAAATTAATTGAACAGTATCGTTATACACTTTATTTAAGTCGCCAGTAACCGCGCTTGGTGCATACTTAGCATACTCGCAAGTATTTAAGGTATCTATTAAACGAGTAATGATTAACTCATCCATTTGTTTTTGCAACAACATCTCTTTTATTTTTTCTTTTGATAAATCAGCTATGGCAATAGCAAACTTATCACTGATGTATTTATTGAGAGCATTTAATGTTTCATTAAAAAACAATTCTTTTTCGTTTTGTTGCATGTGTTTTTCTGCTTGAACCAGTTGCTTTTTAGCAATTCGTGCTGCTTTACGTTCTTTTACAGCTACCACATCACTATTTGCTTTGTTATAACGATTTACGAAGAAAAGACCTAATATGAATAAACATATAGGAACTAACAATAACATATAATGTGTAAACGATGAAAAGAAGTAACTACCTTGCGATTGAAGTTCTAAATCGCCAGTTTTTATATAACGAATATCATTTTCAGTTTCTTTAATTCCATTTTTAGTCGAGGTAACCACTTGTGCACTTGAAGCATCACCTTGTAATACATTAATTGCAATATCTGGAGATGGCAATGAGATATATTGTTTTTTATCGGGATTAAAATAATTAAACTCTATATTATTTAATATAAATTCCCCCTTCTCTCGTGGGATCATTAAATAATTATATACCACACTTCCACTCACTCCGCCTTGAGTTTTTATGTTTTCACTAATTTTTGGGTCATATACCTCAAAACTTTCAGGTAGGTTTAATTTCAATGGATCAATTAATTTTATATTACCTTTTCCTGTAATTGTAATTTTTAAATTGATAGCCTCATTCGCTTTTATTGTATGGTTATCCACTTCGGCTTTATAAGAAAAATCGCCAACTGCTCCTGTAAAATTAAGCGGTTTATTATTCGAAGGTAAATCAATTACATCAACACTAACAGGTTTACTTTTTACTTTTACAATAACATCTTCATAACCTCCAGCACCAAAAAATTGCTCGAAAATATTGCGAGGTTGGCGATTCACGGCTCTGCGAACCACACATTCTATCTCAATAGGTTCAATAGTTAATTTACCTGTGCGTTGAGGAAAAACATAAACCTTGCTCAATTCAGCTACATAATACATTACACCATTTACATTTTCTTGATGTAAATCAATTTGTTGGTTTCCTGTTTCTTGTTGTGTCCAAAAACCATTATAAGGAGGAAATTTTACATTTTGAAATCCTCTTAAATCTACTCTCGAATAAACCCTTTGAGATAATATTAATTGTTCGCCTAAGATACACTTAGATTTATTTAATGACGTTTTTACAAACAAATCATCTCCATCAATGTTTTTGGATGTCGGAGGCGTTGCTTGTTGCTGATTCTGTTGTTGGTTTTGATTAGCTTGGGCATTAGCCGGATTTCCTTTCATCACTTCTATAACAATAGGTTTTGTTTCCAATTTCTGACCTCCAGACATAATAGATGCCGAACCAATTGTAAACTTACCTTCTTTCTTTGGTAATAAATAAAATGAAACAGTTGTTGATTGCGACATATTTCCATTCACAATGCTCATACTTTGGCTTTGATTAGGACCAGAATATATATCAAACATGTTTAAATTGGGATAGACCAAATTATTACCCTGCCCGTTAATAGTAAATGCAAGTTGAAACACTTCGCCGATGACAACTTTATTTTTACTTACCTGAGCTACAAAACTAGGTGTTTGTGCCTTAAGTAATAAAGCATTCAAGCATAAGAATATGTAAATTAAATGTTTCACTCTTGTACCATCAGTTTATTATAAAACAATATTACCAATCTTTTTCCACTTTTATTTTTTGTCCTTCTTCGGCTTTCTGTTTTCTCAAATCTTGTAATTTTTTCTCGTCATTCTTTAAGGCATTCAACATTTTTTCAGCCTGTTCTTTAGACATTTGTGGTTGTTGCTCTTGTTGTTTTTGTTGCTGGTCTTTTTTCTCTTGTTCCTTTTTGTCTTGCTCTTTTTTATCTTGTTTATCCTGCTGTTCTTGATTTTTCTTATCGTCTTTGTTATTTTGATTTTTTTGTTGTTCAGCTAATTTTTTTTGAGCATAAGCTAAATTATAGCGAGACTCTTCGTCTTTAGAATTTAAGCGTAATGCCTTTTTATATCCTAAAATAGCATCTTCATAATTGGCTTGCATTAATTTAGCATTACCATAATTATGCCATGCCTTTTGAATAGTATCAGCATTTGAAATGGATTTTGCTGTTACCTCAAACTGTTCAGCAGCTTGTTGAAATATAATATTAGCGGCCGAATCTGGAGTCATGCGTTTATCGGGTGATGGAATTTTTCCACTTTTAATTAATTGCGCTGTTCTGTAATAAGCATCGCCTAAATTAAAATTTGCTTTATAATAAGTTTGATTCTCTTTTAATGATTTTTTGTACAAATTAGCCGCTTCAATAGGTTTCCCGCCATTGTATGCCTCATTACCATCTCGCAAAGCTATTTTCTCTTTTTGTGAAAAAGCCCAATAAGTATGTAATAACATCACAATTATATAAACACTATGCTTTTGCATCTCGAAATAAATTTAATTTTTTCCAAAGTTTACTTACTCTTTCTGATAACAATGATTCGATTATTAAGAATAACAAAGATGCGCCTATAAACCACTGAAATTGATCTTCATAATCACTATACATCTTACTCTCTAATTGTTTTTTATCCAATTCTTCCATTTTATCTAAAATTTTATCTAAACCAATATCTGTTTTACCCGCTTGCACATATATGCCATTAGCCGATGAGGCAATATCTTGTAAAATCTTAGCGTCTAATTTGGTAATAACGGTATTTCCTGTGTTATCTTTTTTATAGCCAGTTATAATGCCATCAACAATATTTGGAATAGGCACTCCCGCCTCCGACCCAACTCCTATAGTATGAATTACAATATTGTTTTTTGAAACTTCCTGAGCGGCATCAATTGCGCTTTGATTAGCTTCTTCGTTATTTTCACCATCGGTAATAATAACGATTGCTTTGTTTTTGCCATCATCTTTTCCAAAACTTTCTGAAGCTTTTTCAATGGCATCTGCTATATTAGTTCCTTGTATGGGTACAATTTTAGGATTAATACTTTGTAAAAATAATTTAGCAGCATTATAATCTGTAGTAATGGGTAACTGTACATAAGCCTGACCAGCAAATACAACTATTCCTAAACGGTCTCCTTGCATCTTATTAACCATACTTTCAATAGCCATCTTGGCACGCTCTAATCTATTAGGAATTAAATCCTGTGCCATCATACTATTACTCACATCTAAGCAAATCATAATATCAGAGCCTTCTCGTTTTACATTTTGAAGTTTAGAACCTGTTTGAAGATTACATATTGCTAAGATTAGAAACAAAAATGAGAGCATCAGTAATACAAACTTAATATTACGTTTAGCCTTAGAAACTTCCGGCATTAATTGAAGTACTAAATTAAAATCACCTAACTTTTTTAAGTTTCGTTTTGTGCGATATATATACCAAATGTATATTCCTACACATATTGGAATAAGTGCTAATGCGTAAAAGAATATTGGATTTTCAAACTTATACATTATGGTATTGTTTTAAATACAAAACGTTTTAATAAAAATTCAGTCACTAAACATACCAAAGCTCCAATTGCTAATGGTAAAAAATGTTCGGCTTTATTTGTAAAGCTCTGCTCGCTAATAATTGATTTTTCGAGCTTATCAATTTCTTTATATGTTTTTTCTAAACTTTCTTTATCAGTTGCTCTAAAATATTGTCCACCCGTCATTTTACTAATTTGAGTCATGGTTGCGTCATCAATATCAACATCTACATAATCATATTCAAGTTCTCCGTTTGGATACATAGCAACTGGTTGTAGAGCTTTTCCTTTACTTCCAATACCAACACAATATACCCTTACACCAAATGTTTTGGCAATTTCGGCGGCCGTAAGTGGAGCGATTTCTCCTACATTATTAACGCCATCAGAAACCAAAATTACAACCTTACTCTTAGCTTGGCTATCTTTAATACGAGCTACCCCATTTGCCAAACCTAAACCAATGGCGGTACCTTGATCTAACGAACCAGCCTTAATTTCAGGTAACATGTTTTTAATAATTTTATGATCGGTAGTTAGAGGACATTGGGTAAATGCTTCACCTCCAAAAATAACTAAGCCAATTTTATCATTTGGTCTTGCATCTATAAAATCGGTAATTACATCTTTAGCAGATGCCAAACGATTTGGTTTAAAATCTTTAGCCAACATAGATAGTGAAACATCCAAACTAATAACAATATCAATACCTTCGGTTTTGGTATCTTTCCAGCTACTACGCGATTGTGGACGAGCTAAGGCTAAAATTAATAATGACACGGCCATTAATCTAAATACAAATAAAACATGACGTAGCTTTGCTTTAAATGACGATTTAATACCTTGTAATAAACTAAAAGAAGCATAGTTTAATTCCCCTTCAAGACTTTTCAACTTAATTAAATACCACGTAATCATCAATGGTAAAAGTAGAAACAACCAAAACCAATGTTTTTCGGCAAATTGTATGTCTGAAAAATACGATAACACTTTTTTATTTGTTTGTTTCTTGTTGTTGGTTAGTTGTTGTATTAGCTTCTACTTTTTGTGTTTCTTCTCTCATAGTTCCTTTCACAAAATCAAAAGCATTGTTTAGAGTTAAATTGTGTTCAGTTTCAATTGGAATTTGTTTAGCAAACTTTACAAAATCTGATAAGGATAAAATTTGAGTTAGTTTTGCCTTACTTTCATTATCTACCACTTGTGTTTTAAATATTCTTATAATCTCATCCGAGGTTAATTCAAGGGCATTAATATTAAATCGTTCTTCAATATATAACCTCACCGCATCGGTAATTTCAGAATAATACTCTTTTATTTTATTCTCTTTCCAAATAGCTTCTATTTTAATTCTTTCTAAAGCAGCTAAAGCAGTAACATGCGCTGGTACTTTGGGCTGTTCAATTATTACTTCTACTGGTTTTTTCTTCATTAATTTTCTAATTAACCAAATGAGTAAACTTAAACCAACAAGAATAGCCATGCCATAATACACATAAGGTAAATACCATTTCCAGTCAAAAGGTTCGTCAAATGGTGCTTTAATATCTTTTACTTTAGCTAATGATGTATCTGTAGCTACGGTATTTACAATTAAATGCAATGGCTCAGTCAATAAAGGATTAGCTGTGTCTTTATTTATAATAAATTTAAAAGGTGGAATATAATACGCACCACTATCAAACGATGTAACAACTAATTGTTGATGTTGTTGAATAATATGAGGTTTAGTTTTATCAGGAATGGTAGTATCTATAGGCGAAGCACTCACTATCTCAATTCCTTTTTTTAAAGTATCTTCAATAATTGGCCAAAACACATCTAAACTTTTATGTTCGGCAGAATTATATTTTAAATATATATCTAATTTGGTTTGAGCTCCTATTCGAATAGTAGAAGAATCAATAACAGCATGAACCTCAACAGATGATTGTGATCTAACAGCTAGTGCTGAGAAAAAAATTAGTAGTAGATATAACTGTTGTTTAATTTTCATATTAAGGTAAAAAATACTGAACTTTTTTCTGTTTATCGCTTTTTAAATAAAGTCATTAACGGTTTAATATAGCCCTCGTGAGTGTGAATGGTGGCAACATCTACTCCACTTTTAGTAAAAATATCTTTTAACTGGTGTTCGTATTTTAAACGATTAACCTCAAATTGTTTTTGGAAATTTTTATCACCAGTATCTACCCACATTAATTTGCCTGTTTCATTATCTTTTAGTTTTATCATACCAACATTAGGAAGTTTTTGTTCTCTCATATCCTCAATTCTTAATGCCACTAAATCGTGTTTTCTATTGGCAATTTTCATAGCGTCAGAAAAAGCAAGTTTATCTTTAAAATCAGAAATTAAAAATGATATGCTTTTTTTCTTAATCACATTGTTTAAATATTTTAAAGCAAGTTCAATATCTGTTCCTTTATTTTCGGGTGTTAAACTTATAAGCTCTCTAATAATTCGAAGAATGTGTGATTTTCCTTTTTTGGGCGGAATAAATTTTTCGATTTTATCACTAAAAAATATAACGCCAATTTTATCATTATTTTGCGAAGCTGAAAAAGCAATAACGGCACACAACTCCGTAATTAAATCTTGTTTAATTTGATGATGTGTTCCAAATTGACCACTAGCACTTACATCAACTAAAAGCATCACGCTTAGCTCACGCTCTTCTTCAAAAACCTTAACATAAGGAGTACGTAGGCGTGCCGTTACGTTCCAATCTATTGTTCTTACATCATCACCTGGCGTATATTCTCGCACTTCGCTAAAAGCCATACCACGACCTTTGAACGCAGAATGATATTCACCAGAAAATATCTGGTTACTTAATCCTTTCGTTTTAATTTCGATTTTACGAACTTTCTTTAGTAATTCTGCGGTATCCATAATTTTATTAATATTCAAGATTTTTGATTTAAGATGTTCAATTCTGAATTCTTAACTCTACATTCTTAATTATTAAGGAACTTCAACTGCATTGAGCAATTCATTTATGATATGTTCGGTAGTGATATTTTCGGCTTCAGCTTCATAAGTTAAACCAATACGATGACGCATCACATCTAAGCAAACGGCACGTACATCTTCAGGAATAACATAACCACGGCGTTTTATAAATGCGTATGCTTTTGCAGCTAATGCTAAATTAATACTGGCGCGAGGCGAACCACCATAAGAAATAAGTGGAGCAAATTGGTCGAGCTTATATTCTTTTGGGAAACGTGTTGCAAAAACTATATCTACAATGTAACGCTCAATTTTTTCATCCATATATACATCTTTCACCACATTGCGCGCATTTAAAATATCTTCTGGCTTTAATACCACATTGGCTTTAGGCATTCCTTGTCGAGAGATATTAGAAGCAATTACTTTTCTTTCGTCTTCGCGAGTTGGATACGTTATTACCACTTTTAGCATAAAACGATCCATTTGTGCTTCTGGAAGTGGATAAGTTCCTTCTTGCTCCACCGGGTTTTGAGTAGCTAAAACCAAAAACGGATTTGGCAACTTAAACGTTTCATCACCAATAGTTACTTGCTTTTCTTGCATTGCCTCTAACAAAGCTGATTGTACCTTGGCAGGCGCACGATTAATCTCATCAGCTAAAACGAAATTGGCAAAAATAGGTCCCTTACGAATTGAAAATTGTTCTTGTTTTTGATTATAAATCATCGTACCAATTAAATCGGCTGGTAACAAATCGGGGGTAAATTGAATACGGCTAAACTTTGCATCTACACATGTAGCCAAGGTATTTATGGCTAAAGTTTTGGCTAAGCCTGGAACGCCTTCTAATAAAATATGACCATTACTTAACAAGCCAATTAGTAAGCGTTCAACCATGTGTTTTTGGCCAACAATTACTTTATCCATTTCAGATGATAAAACATCTACAAAAGCACTTTCGCGCTGTATGCGTTCATTTAGTTCTCTAATATCTACAACCATAGCATTTTTTAGTTTAAACAAGTCCCACAAATTTAGTAATGGTAAGGGCTGTAGGGATTTAGCCCATGTTAAAATTTGTTAAGCACACAATAGCATTTAACGTTTATTTTCTTAATCAGTTTTAACAATTATAAACTAAGTTTTACCACTTATTAGAAAAAACAAACCAGTTATTAAATAACGCGTTTTTATAGTGTTAATATTCATAAATTTGAAAATAGAACTACATACTTACAACCTAAAATTTTTATACTATGAAAGCACTTCTACTTCTCTTGTCTTTGTCAGCTACTTCTTTAATTGCACAAAATGGATTTACCACCTATACCACTAATTTAAGTTTAGGGGGAGCATCTAAAACTGAAACAGCTTTGCTAGTAGATAACTCCAATCAAAAATGGATTGGATTTATGAGTAATGGCCCTAGTGCCACCCCAGGATTATTGAAATATGACAATGTAACCTGGACAATGTACAATACAAGTTCTACACCTGCATTACCATCTAATACAATTACGGCTTTAGCACAAGATCAAATTATTGGACATATTTGGATTGGGACAAATATGGGCTTAGTGAGGTATGACGGAACTAATTTTACAACCTATAATACCAGTAATGGTTTGCCTAGTAATACCATTACTTGTATTGAACCAGTGGGAACTCAAATTTATATAGGAACTAACGCAGGCTTGTCTCGATTTGATGGCACTAATTTCACAAATTATAATACAACTAACGGTTTATTACCATACAATGGTATTACTTGTTTAAAAGCCGAAAATCCTAATTTAATATGGATTGGCGGTAATAATACTATCACTGAATTTAATATTAATAGCAGTTTTACAACTACGAATTATCAACTTCATAATATACCAAACTCATTACCAAATTCAGGAAATATTAATTGTATATATGTAGATGGTAGTAATAAAAAATGGCTAGGAACTACTGTAAATGGCTTATTAATTTATGATGGATTAAATTTTACCAATGCTAACTCTGTTTATGACATATACGGAGGTGCAATCTCAAATAAAATTATGGATATCGCCGAGGGCTTTAATAATGGAATTGTAGTAAAATTTAACTATTACTATTCGAATTATTCTAGTGGATTGATTGAGTTATGCCCTAATCAAAAAGTTTATCAATATTTCTATTCTAAACCAATTAATGAATTAGGTATGTATATTGAAAAACATGCTAATGAATTAATTATCTCTGATGGTTATAATACCATACCAAAAGCATATCATACTTTCAATGTATCTAATTATACTTTACCAATTGGAACAGTAAATAACAATAATATGAACTCTCTTGACATAAATAATGTAAAAGCAGGAATTACTAATAGTGGCGATATGCACTGGGGAATTGGTGGCAGTCAAACAATTATGTATGAAGTACCAAAAGGTAGCAATGCGAGTCCTAATTTTGCAACTGCATTATGGATTGGAGGGCTAGACGCAGGAAACCAGCTACATGGAGCTGCTCAAACTTACCGCCAAGGTGGCGTAGATTATTGGCCTGGACCTTTGGACACCACAAATGCAAGTATTGATACCACTACGGCTATACAATACGATAAAATATGGAAAGTAAGTTATAGTGATATTAATAATTTTATTACAGCTTATAGTGCTGGCAGTGTGATAGCTACACCTGATATGCTTTCTTGGCCTGCACACGGAAATGGTAACAATAGCCGAAATTTAGCACCATTTGTAGATTATAACGGAGATGGTATTTATAATCCAAATGATGGCGATTATCCTAAAATAAAAGGGGATCAAGCTTTGTATTATATTTTTAATGATAATCTAGCAAGTCATAGTACTTCATTTACCCCTATGGGTGTAGAAATACAAGGCATGGCTTATGCTTACGGTTGTCCAAGCACGTTATCTAATTATAATGCATTAGATTTTACAACATTTTATGATTACAAAATTATTAATCGCTCCGCTAATAATTATCATAATGTATATGTGAGCATGTGGAGCGATGTAGATGTTGGCTATTATGATGATGATTATATTGGCAGTAATGTAAGTGATAATTACGCATACGCCTATAATGGAGATAACATAGATGATAATATAGGTTCGGGGTTTGGTTATGGTACATTTCCACCTGCTCAAGGATTTAATATTTTAAAAGGACCTCGTGCACCATTGAATGATGGTATTGACAACAATAATAACGGGCTTATTGATGAAACAGATGAAGATTGTAAATTGAATGTAGTAACTTACAATATTAATGCGTATGGTACACCACCACCTCAAATGCTTGACCCAATTTATAACAAAGAATATTACCAATACATGAGTGGATTTTGGAAAGATAGCACACACTTTACCTGTGGCGGTAATGGATACGGTGGTACTATAAATTCTAATTGGATGTATCCAGGCGATCCTGCAAACAGTGGCGTTAATACAGATCCCACCAATACTTGTGGCTATTGGATTGAAAACGGAACTCCAGGTGAT
Source organism: Bacteroidia bacterium (assembly GCA_020846025.1). Lineage (GTDB taxonomy): Bacteria > Bacteroidota > Bacteroidia > B-17B0 > Aurantibacillaceae > UBA4416. The sequence continues at coordinate 11,962 of JADLER010000030.1, forward strand.
AGGCGCTTAATTTTAAGTGCAGGACCTTTTAATTTGAATGCTGGGCAAATGCAAGAAATAGAATACGCCTTTGTTACTTCATTTGATTCTTCGGCTACTGCTAGTAATATTTTAGTTTTAAATAAGTTAAAATCCGACATACAACAAATTAATACTTTTTATAATTTAACTTCAAAACCTATCTGTACCTCTACAGTAAGCATTGGGGTAAATGAATTAAGTCTTAATACTCAATTTAATCTATTTCCTAATCCTACAACTGAACGCTTAAACCTTCAAATCACTTCATTAACAGATACACAAAATTCAATGAAAGTTAGTATATATAATGTAATAGGAAAAGAGGTGATGAACCCACAAGAAATAAAAACAAAAAATGGTTCTATGAGCGCAAGTATTGATGTGTCTAGTCTTAGCAACGGTGTGTATTTTATTAAAGTTGGAAATAGCACCAAAAAGTTTATAAAGGAATAAAATTAGGCTTTTAGTGCTCATTTTTGTAACTTTGTCAGACTAAACTTAAGATTATGATTGCAGAAATGAATTTATCAGCCAAAGCCCAACATTTAATTGATTTAGAAGACAAACACGGAGCGCATAATTATCATCCTTTGCCCGTTGTATTAGAAAAAGGAGAAGGTGTATTTGTGTGGGATGTGGACGGTAAAAAATATTACGATTTTCTTTCTGCATACAGTGCGGTAAATCAAGGGCATTGCCATCCTAAAATTACACACACGCTTATTGAGCAATCACAAAAATTAGCGCTTACCTCTCGAGCATTTTATAATAATGTGTTAGGCGAATACGAAAAATTTATTACCTCACTTTTTGGATATGATAAAGTACTACCTATGAACACAGGTGCTGAGGCTGTAGAAACAGCTTTAAAAATTGCACGTAAGTGGGGTTATGAGAAAAAAGGAGTAGCAGAAAATAGTGCAAAGATAGTAGTGTGTAAAGGTAATTTTCATGGTCGAACTATTTCTATTATTTCAGCAAGTTCTGACCCTGATGCACGAGGTGGTTTTGGCCCTTACACGCCTGGTATAGTTTCAATTCCATATAACGATACTCGTGCGTTAGCCGAGGCTTTAAAAGATAACTCCATTGTAGGATTTTTAGTTGAGCCTATACAAGGTGAGGCTGGTGTATTTGTACCAGACGAGGGGTATTTAAAAACAGCTTCTGAAATATGCAAAGCAGCTAACGTTCTATTCATTGCTGATGAAATACAAACCGGAATTGCACGTACTGGGAAAATGTTAGCTTGTGACCATGAACAAGTAAAAGCAGATATTTTAATTTTAGGAAAAGCTTTATCTGGTGGTATGTATCCAGTTTCGGCTGTACTAACAAGCGACGAGGTAATGTTATGCATTAAACCAGGACAGCATGGATCTACCTATGGCGGAAACCCACTGGGTTGCAAAGTGGCAATAACAGCTATGCAAGTAGTATTAGATGAAAAACTAGCAGAGAATGCTCAAGAACTTGGCGAATTACTAAGAAACGAATTACGTCAAATACAATCCGATCGCATTACGACAGTAAGAGGTAAAGGTTTACTAAACGCCATTGTTATAAAAGAAAAAGATGGCATAAGCGCTTGGGAAGTGTGTTTAAAATTGGCCGAAAATGGTTTATTAGCAAAACCTACACACGGCGATATTATTCGATTTGCTCCTCCATTAGTAATTACTAAGCAGCAAATTTTAGAATGTGCTGCCATCATCAAAAAAACAATCGAGGCTCTGTGATTTTTTGCTTACTTATTGTATCACCAGTTTTTTAAAATAACCTTTGTTATTAATTGAAAGATTAACAACATAGACACCTGCACTTAAGTTTTCAATTGGAATAATAAACTCCTTACTAGTTGGAATTACTTTTAAAACACATTTTCCAGTAATATCCGTAATTGTAATCAATGTAGGAATAAATATGCTATTAATTTTAAAAATATCTTTTGCCGGATTAGGCGAAAGAATAATAGAATTTTGAACCTCTAACTCATTTATTCCAACATATTGATTAGTTCTATAATTTGACATCACTAATGTATCTCCAGGAAGAGCACTACTTGTACAATTTGTTGGGGTTGGAATTCCAATTCTATAATAATTCAACCCAGGTGGTGGATTTAAATCAGTATAAGCCGATGTATTATTTGAAGCCGTGTTTATTAATTGCATATTTGCTAAACTAGTACCTCTAAAAATATATTGAGTTGAATATGCAATGCCGGCATAGGTTGTCCAAGATAAATTAACTTGGTTTCCAGTTCCTAAACTACTTTGTAAGTATATAGAACGATGTTCGATGTTACTTATTTTTTGACGATTATCGCAACTGTCAATATATGCAATTTTATATTGGTAAGATTGCTGATTGGCATTGGTAATTATATCCACAAATTTATCTGGCTGTCCACTTGGTATATATGCAACAGAATCATAAGTGCTTGACATATTTTGACGATAAAGAATAGCGCCTTTATAGAACGAACTATTAACTGAATTAAAATAAACAACCTGATGCATCGAAGTATCTGGACTTACATAACAAATAGATGATGAGGGTAATGATTTAGAGCACGCATTATAACATAATATCCCATTACCAGAAGTTTGACCTATAGTAAAACTTGAAGTAGCTAGACTATTGGTAGTAACTCCTAAGACATAATATTTTCCTTTTGTAATATTAAAAGATATGGAATCTGTTAAACTAGGACTAGAAGAACAAGCAAGGATATTGTTTAATGGCATAGTACATAATTCATTAGTAGATTCAAAAGGTCCCCACGAAATAATATCAAGATTAGTAGAGCCAGTTGCTTTGATAGTAACACTACCCGAATTTTGAGCTTGCGAGATAAGAAACCTTGATCTATAAGCCGAAGAAATACACCCATAACTAATGCCAGAACCTGAACTTGTTCCAGCTATAAAAGTAGTGTCATTATATGTATTACCTGTGCAAAATGTAAGTGAATAAGTACATTGAACCTGCGACTTTAATTCACATATTAAAATTATTAAGCTAAAAATAAGTAATAATCGTTTCATAAATTTTATTTTTAAGGTTATACCAAGTTAGTATTATTTTTCTAAAAAACAATAGCATCAATATTTAAAACTTTATTGGTTCTAAAAAATAAAATTATGTATTTTAGATAATCTTAAACAACATTGTATGTCAAACGATTTTAATGAAGCAACAGCCGAAACAGGTAATTTCATCAAGTGCAAAGATTGTGGTGCTAATCTAAAATATTTACCTGGTACACCATATTTAAACTGTGAATATTGCGGAGTAAAAAATGAGATTGAATCAAACAAAGAACTTGAGATTATTGAAAACGATTACGAAACATTTTTGAGTGACAAAGCTTCTAAAGAAGTCAAACAAGAAATTAGTACTGTAAAATGCAGTAATTGTGCGGCTTCTACCACTTTGCCACCAAATGTTACTTCTTCTAATTGCCCTTATTGTGATACGCCTTTAGTTATAAAAGATGCCTCTACATCTACAATTATAAAACCTTCTTACTTGCTACCGTTTAAAATAAATAACAAAGAAGCTACGCAAATATTTGAGAGTTGGGTAAGTGGTTTATGGTTCGCCCCCTCTAAATTAAAACAATATGCCCAACAATCATCAGAAAAATTAAAAGGCATGTATATGCCATATTGGACTTACGATACCAATACTATTTCTAATTATGCAGGTATGCGTGGAGACCATTATTACATTACCGAAACATATACCGATAGTCAGGGAAAAACACAAACCCGACAGGTAAGGCGTACGCGTTGGTCATCCGCAAGTGGAACGGTGTACAATGAGTTTGATGATGTACTTATAATTGCTTCCCGTTCATTACCAGAGTCATTAGTGAATGATTTAGAACCTTGGGATTTAAAAGATTTGGCTGCATACAATGATAAATTTTTAAGTGGCTTTATTACCGAGAGTTATCAAACCGATTTAAAAACAGGTTTTGATAAAGCAAAATTAAAAATGCGCCCTGTTATTGAATCAAGGGTAAGGCAAGATATTGGAGGAGATGAACAACAAATTAATTCCTTAAACTCAGAATATAACGACATTACCTTTAAACATATTTTATTGCCACTTTGGATTAGCTCTTATAAGTATAATGATAAAGTGTATCGTTTTTTAATTAATGCTCGCACAGGCGAAGCACAAGGCGAAAGACCTTATTCGGCTATAAAAATTGTCTTATTTATAGCAACTATTTTATTAATGAGTGGTGCTGTTTTTTATTTTTTAGTTAAAAATTAATTTTTAAGTATCAAGTAAATTTATCGTCTAATGCGGGCTTTAATAGCAACTGCCGCTATCATTGTAGTAATTAATCCTAATGAGATATTCTTAAAGATAATACCAGTACATTCTCTAAACAAAGTAACTTGTTCAATTTCCTTGGCAATTAGCGCTGGAATCTCTGCATCAGTAATTTTTAACTGACCTTTTTTAATTTGTTCTTTAGCAAGTTCAATGCCCTGTGTTTGCATAAAATGTATTTTATATTCTTTAAAATCAAGAGTAAAAAATACAGCCTGAAATGCAATTAAAATTAATGATGATAATACCACGAAAGATAAGCCCGCTTTTACCAAATCTCTACCACTTATTTGATTATGGTGGATGACGCGCTTGCTGTAAATCATAGAGGCAATACAAAATGGAACAATTAAAAGCCAACCTAGTATAGTTACTTTATTTATGTTATCAGCATAACCTCCATAAAAGGTAATTGAAGTAGCAATAATTACTAAAGAACTATAAATTATTGGAAACAAAAAACTTTTAGAACTCATTGTTAGCGATTCATGCTAATTAAAAACTCTTCATTGGTTTGGGTTTTACTCATTTGATTTTGTAAGAACTCCATAGCCTCCACAGGGTTCATATCCGCTAGATGTTTACGTAAAACCCAAATTCGTGAAATCATATCCTTAGAAAGTAATAAATCATCACGTCTTGTAGAAGATGCCGTTAAATCTACCGCAGGGAAAATACGACGATTCGCAATTTTTCTATCTAATTGTAACTCCATATTACCCGTACCTTTAAACTCTTCAAAAATTACTTCATCCATTTTTGATCCAGTTTCGGTAAGAGCTGTAGCAATAATGGTAAGCGAACCTCCATTTTCAATTTTACGAGCAGCACCAAAAAAACGTTTTGGTTTTTGTAAAGCATTAGCTTCTACCCCACCCGATAAAACTTTTCCACTCGATGGTGCTACAGTGTTATAAGCACGAGCCATACGTGTAATACTATCTAATAAAATTACCACATCATGTCCACACTCAACCATGCGTTTTGCTTTCTCTAAAACAATATTTGCAATCTTTACATGCTTTTCGGCTGGTTCATCAAAGGTAGAAGATACTACTTCGGCTTTTACACTTCTTGCCATATCCGTAACTTCTTCTGGTCGTTCATCAATTAATAAAATTATTAAATATATTTCAGGATGATTATAAGCAATAGCATTGGCAATATCTTTTAATAAAACAGTTTTACCAGTTTTTGGTTGCGCTACAATTAAACCTCTTTGTCCTTTTCCAATGGGTGCAAACATATCAATGATACGTGTGCTATAATTTTGTTGTGGATGTCCTGTTAATTTTAATTTCTCAGTTGGAAATAATGGTGTTAAATAATCAAATGGCACTCTATCTCTAATATATGCAGGTTCTCTACCATTAATTTCTTCTACCTTTACTAATGGGACAAATTTCTCACCATCTTTTGGTGGACGAATTCCTCCTCTTACTATATCTCCCGTTTTTAGACCAAATAATTTTACTTGAGCTTGCGAAACGTAAATATCATCGGGTGAACTTAAGTAATTATAATCCGAACTTCTTAAAAAACCATAACCATCTGGCATCATCTCCAATACACCTTCGCCAACAGCAATACCATCAAAATTATAATAAACTCTTTCTGGCTTCGTAGGAACTTGCTTCTGCTCGTGTTCATTTTTTTCTTTCGCATCTCCTGTTTCCATACCATCAGGAGTTTGAGGTTTTTCTACAGGCTCTATATTAATTGCTAAATCATCATTCACCACAAGCTTTATTTCTGCCGTATTATCTTCTGATTTAGGGGTATGATGTTTTTGGTTTGGATGATGTTGTCTTTTGGCAACAGGTTCTTTTGCCTCTATTTTCACTACGGGTTCTGCAGGTGCTTTTTGCAAAGGCAATTCTAAACTAGGCGCAACGCTCACATCTTCTACTTTAGATGATTTTGATTTTTTAGGTTTAGTTTCAGTACCTTCCTTAGAAGTTGTTTTTTTGGGAAATTGGCTAACAAGCTGTGCTGCCAAGTCAGCATTATTAGCTTGCGCCTCTACAATTTTCATAACCATATCAGGTTTTCCTAGCCCTTTAATATCAATACCAAATTGCTTACAAATTTCTTTTAGCTGAGGCAAAGCTCTGCCGCTTAAATCTAATACTTCAAACATACGATGTTTTAATATGGAGAATTTTTTTAAAAATGTGAGTTATTATTTTTTGTGATTTAAAGTTGTAACAAGAAAAAAGCCACAACTTTATTTGATAATGCAATGATAAGCAATAATTTTATATTACAAAATAATTTCAATGAAAATTTAATTGCTAAATTTCAAGAAGGTATTTTAATTTAAAATACATTTGCAATATGAGTAAGTTTTTAATAGTTGGTCTTGGTAATATTGGCGACGAATACGCACACACGCGCCATAATATTGGATTTGACGTACTTGATTATTTAGCTAAAGAACATGATTTAAAATTTAGATCGGATAGGCTGGCCGATGTTGCCGAATTAAAATATAAAGGCAAACAACTTATTTTAATAAAGCCAACCACTTATATGAATCTTAGTGGGAAAGCTGTTAATTACTGGATGCAAGCCGAAAAAATCACTTTGGAAAATACGATGGTAATTGTTGATGAACTTGCCTTACCTTTTGGTAAAATTCGAATTGGCCCTAAAGGAAGTGATGGTGGACATAATGGATTAAAAAACATACAAGAAACTTTGGGTACAAATCAATATCCACGATTACGTTTTGGAATAAGTAATGAGTTTAATAAAGGTGCGCAGGTAAATTACGTGTTAGGAAAATGGAACGAAGAAGAGCAAAAAAACTTACCTATCCGAATAAAAGTAGCTGCTGATGCTATTAAAGCATTCGCTTTTATTGGTTTGGCTAGGTGCATGAATGAGTTTAATAATAAATAATCTTAAGCCTTATATGATTGATTGATTTCATACCTAGCAAGTGGTGTTATATCTAATCCGCAAAATTCTTTTCTTAAGAATTTATAATAACCTGTAATAGCTATCATAGCGGCATTATCA
>JADLER010000031.1 GCA_020846025.1 Bacteroidia bacterium
ACAGCACCTATAGCCAATATGGGCGTGGCTTGTAGAGGTTTTGTTCGTGTTCGCTTGTTCAGCTTTTTTATCGGCTGATAGAACGAAGTTCACGAATGCCCATACTTGCTATAGCTGCGACACGTTATGTTCAATGCGCCCAGTGACAATTCCAAAGACAAATTTACAGTAGACAACAAGCTTTTCGGTTTCTAAAAAAGGTACGTGCCGACAAGAACAGGGTTTCATAGAAACAGTTTAGGAAACTTGAAACGGTTTTTAGTTTTTACTTTCCCCCTCTCTTTTCGGGTTTAGAAAACCCGTTTTGGCTATCCCTAATTTAGCACATTTGTTTTTTGCAAAAGGCAGGCAAAAAAACAAATAAGCTAAATTCCTACCCAAAACATATAAGTGTGCTTCGCACTTTTTATGCGTGTGTGCTTGACACACCATAAAGCGCGCTACGGGCGTATAGTAATATCATAGAAAAATATTATTACTGTTCTTTAAATTTAAATATTTTTTTGGTAATCCATACTTATATGGATGTGAAAAATCAGTACTAATGGGTATTAATAACAAATTAATAATTACTATTTTTGACTATAATCTCAAACCATATTATCATGAAAAAACTTTTATTAATTTCTGTTTTATTTTCAAGTAACATTTGCTTTACACAAAACAATGCTCAAGCATTTGATTGGGCACTTAATCCTGGAGCAAATAGCAATTCTTTAAAGGCATTACATTACGATTCGCAAGGAAATTTATTAGTATTAGCCAGTGCCTCTGATAGCGCTAGTTTTGGAGGTAATATTATTACAGCACTTCCATCTGGTAGTTTTCCTACAACAAACTATTATATAGGAAAACGCTATGCAAATGGGACTTCGCAAGTCGTATTACAAAGCCGTAATGGCGCTACAAATGTATTTTCAAATTTTAGTGATTTTAATGTTGATGCGAATAATAATATTATAGTTGTAGGAGCTACATCTGCTGGTCATGATTTTGGTAACGGAGTAACTCTGTCAAATAAAGGTTACTTTATTGCAAAGTATAATAGCATCGGTACAGCACAATGGGCAAAAATGTACAATTTTGGAAATCCGAATATGAGTTCATTTACAACAAAACCTTGGCATATACAATGTTTACCAAATGGTGATATAGTTGCTGTTTTAAAAGAAACAACTCGTTTTGCATATATAAAGCTTGATGCCAATGGCAATGAATTAGTTTATAAAGAGTATACTATTACAAATACAGGATCTAACTCTACAATTACGTCGTCACAAAATAATTGTTATATTGATAATACAGGTGCGTTCTATTTATACTATAATACTATAGACATGAGCACTACACCTAAATTAAAATTGAGTACGGTTACAAATTCTGTAACAACACCTTTTGACAGTGTTTCCGTTTCTAATACAGGGCACGCGGGAGTATCATATTTATTAGCATTTAGACCAAGTGGTAGTAAAAAATATTTCAAAGGATTTAGAGGAAGTATGATTGATTTTGCAGTTGAAGCAAATACAGGTAATGCATTTTTAAATTGGACGCAGTATGGCGGTCAAAATAACATCGCTCCAATGAATATGATAAACAATAATGCAGGAACTTTTGCACAAACCTATACAGGTATCATCGCAGTAGACTCGTTATGTAATTATATAAAGAAAACGAATGATGTATTAAATGTTACGCAACAAATCGCCCTAAAATCAATCCTTCCTATAGGTAACTTTAAATTAATTGGCACTCAAAAAACATATAATACAGGAGACGTACTAACGGCAAACACACAAACTTATTCAGTTTCAAGCGGAGGTCTTTTTGTTTGGTTTGAATTAGATCAAAATTTAGCACCTAATTATTTTGTCGCTGCTCCTTTTTATAGCACCACTACTTCTCCATTACCACCAATTTCAAATTATAATAGTAAAGTGGCAGTAGGTTTAAGTTGGATAGCAACAACACAAACTACCTTAAATATAAATGGAACTATATTAAAAGCAAATGATAAAAATACATCTTTTCCAACACGTTATACAGCACCATATAATGCTATTGGTACTGATATTGCCATTGCTCAATTTGATAGAACTTTATCAGGGTCAACAGCATCAATTAACGAATCTCAAAATAAAACTATTAATTACATATTATATCCTAATCCATCTAAAAATGTCCTAAACATTGAATTAGATAACTTATTAAACGATGACAAAACAGTAACAATCGCAAATATATTAGGAGAAGTTGTTTTAACTGAAACATCTTCAGGTAATAAATTTTCAATAAATACAAGTAACTTAAAAAGTGGTGTGTACTTTATAACAGTTACTAACCAAGGAAAACAATCAACACAAAAAATAATTATAGAGTAATATAAGTTAAAATGAAAAAACAAATTATTTATCAAACAGCCATTGTATTATTAATTACAGGTGTCATTTTTTCTTGCAAAAAGAAAGATGAAGCAACTCCTGAAGATACAACAACTACAACTACTGGCGGAACAACTACAGGTGGGGTTACAAATACAATTTCTGCTGGTTACTCTGGACAAATTAATACGGGTGCAATAAATGCTTATGTTATTGATACTGCTAAAATTAATACTATTACACAAACGGGTACTAATGAAACTACGATAATTAATAAAACTATAAATACAAGTAGTTATATTAATAAAATGAATGTTAGTTTAGATGGAACAAAGCTAGTTTATGGTATTTATCAACAAGCCCCGTTTACTGGCACTGTTCAAGGTGCTGCTAGTAGAGAATTAAGAATAGCAAATACAAATGGCAGCAGTGATACCTATTTGTATGGAGTTACTTCAAATACAGTTGATTTTGGTGTAATAAAATATGGATTAAATAATACCATTTATTTTACACTTGATACTTATTACCCAAATGTTACACATTCATTATGCAGTATCAAAAGTGATGGAACTGGTTTTCAGTCGGCCAACACATATTACACTATTGATGATATTTCTGTTGATGGAAATTTCTTTTTAACTCACTCTACAAATGCAAGCACAGGAAATTTTACTTCTTTTACTGTAATTGACAAAAACGGTGATAACGGTGCAGGTTCACAATACATGGCTGTTAACGTTAGTACAATAAACACAAACTATTTTAAAGACGGAACTTTTACTATTGATAATAAAAAAATAGTTATACCTTATGTGGACGGAACTGATTTGAAAGTGTTGATTTTAGATTTATTAACTAAAACGTCAAGTAGTAAAACGTTGGTAAATAATGTATCTGCTGGTTATGCTAATATTACGTTAAATATGGCAAGTGATAGTAATAGAGGTATATTAACCATTTCTAGTACAGCAGCTGCAACACCCTCTAAATCGTATGTTATTGACTTA
>JADLER010000032.1 GCA_020846025.1 Bacteroidia bacterium
ATCTTTGTAGTATAAAACTCTTTTACTTGATTAGGATTGAGTTTAAGTTCTTCTTTTGTCTCAATATCAATAAAATGATAGGGACGATTCTCAAACTCAAAATCTAATTCCATTTTTTTATCAGTAACATGAAATAATACTACATCATGTTTTTTATACTTTAAATGTTGAAGTGCCGAAAAAATGGATTCGAGATGCGATGAATCCTCAAACAAATCGCTAAAAATAATCACTAAAGAACGTTGATGTATAATTTCAGCTATTTGATTTAGAGCCTTGGCTGATTGAGTATCTTGAGTTGATTGTTGTTCAGGCTTTTGTAACAAAGCTTCCAAATCATGATAAATAATTTTTTGTTGTGTTGGGTTAGATTTTGCAGGATAATGTTTGCTTACTTCATTATCAAAAAGCGTTAATCCAAAGGCATCTCGCTGATTTTTGAGCAATTGCATGATAGCTGCAGCTGCATAAACCGAAAATGATAGCTTATTAAATTTATTTTCCTTTTCTGCTTCAAGTGGGAATAACATAGAGTTTGATATATCAATCATTAATTGACATCTCAAATTTGTTTCTTCCTCATACCTTTTTAAAAATAATTTATCTGTTTTGGCATACAACTTCCAATCAATATGTCTTGTACTCTCGCCTGGATTATAAATACGATGCTCGGCAAACTCAACCGAAAACCCATGAAAAGGACTTTTGTGTAAACCTGTTATAAAACCTTCCACTACTTGCTTAGCAAGTAACTCTAATTTAGAGAATGGTTCTATTAAATCACGTTTTATCATTTTTATAAAGTTACAAATTTATATTAATGATAAAGGAAAGAATTTAGCAATTGCTAAATAAAAAACATATAAGTGGAAAAGAAGTAAGCTTTCTAGCTTACTTCTTTAATTGCATTAATTCTAAAGCAATATTAATAGTAACATTTTCGCCTAAGCCGCCACTGTTACCAATGCCGAATTGAGTACGATTAATAACAGCTTTTCCTTCTAAACCTGCTACATTATATTTTACTTCATTCCCATTAGCATCTTGCCCAGACTGCTCTCCAACGCCTAAATAATTGAATGGAATTTCGGTATCTATTGTTTTATCTTTTATGGTTAATTTCCCTTTTGCTAAGTAAGAAAAGCCTTCAACAGCCGACTCATTCTTTACAATTTCATTTGCCTCAAAAGTAATTTTAGAGAATTTTTCTGAGTCAAAGAAATCAGATGCAGCTAAATGACTATCACGTTTTGCATTTTGAGTATTAATAGTTTTAGCATCAATTTCAATGTATATCTTCTTCTCGGCACTTTCTAAATTTACCCAACCGCTATCAATTACTGCTGTACCTTTTACATTAGATACAATATGACGAATACTAAAATCAACAGCCGAATGAGAACCATCTACATCGTAAACACCTTTTAATTCATTTACATCTTTAGTGTTAGCTTGTCTAATACTATCACACTCAACTTCGCTCGAACAAATATATTCTTTACCATCAATAATACAAGTTAAATGAGACTCGGGCATTGGCACATCTTTCTCAGGGTTTACAGAGCTACCAATTCCAACAATATAAGGAGCAATTACTAATGATACAATTGACATTAATTTAATTAAAATGTTCATTGATGGACCAGAAGTATCTTTAAATGGATCACCCACTGTATCACCAGTTACAGATGCTTTGTGTGGTTCTGATTTTTTATAAAATGTTTCTCCATTTATTTGTACGCCTTTTTCAAAAGATTTTTTTGCGTTATCCCAAGCACCACCAGCGTTATTTTGGAAAATACCTAATAATACACCACTAACTGTTACGCCCGCTAATACACCACCTAAAACTTCAGGACCAAATACAAAACCTACAATTACTGGAGTAATTAATGCAATTAAACCTGGTGTAATCATCTCACGAATAGAAGCCTTAGTAGAAATAGCTACACATTTTTCATATTCAGGTTTTGCTTTGTATTCCATAATTCCAGGAATCTCACGGAACTGACGACGAACTTCCTCAACCATATCCATAGCTGCACGACCCACAGCTGCAATAGCTAAAGCCGAGAAAATAAATGGAATCATCGCTCCTACAAATAAACCTGCTAAAACAGGGGCTTTATAAATATCTATAGCTGAAATACCAGCTACACCCACAAAAGCTGCAAATAATGCTAATGAAGTTAATGCTGCTGATGCAATAGCAAATCCCTTACCAGTTGCAGCAGTTGTATTACCTACAGCATCTAAATTATCAGTACGCTCACGAACCTCAGGAGGTAATTGACTCATCTCTGCAATACCACCAGCGTTATCAGCAATAGGACCAAAAGCATCAATAGCTAACTGCATAGCTGTAGTTGCCATCATACCTGCTGCGGCAATTGCTACACCATATAAACCAGCAAAATAATAAGAACTCATAATACCAGCTGCTAAAACTATAGTAGGAATTACGGTCGATTCCATACCAACCGATAATCCTCCAATGATATTTGTAGCATGTCCGGTAGCCGATTTTTGAATGATTGAATTTACTGGGCGTTTACCCATTGCTGTATAATACTCGGTAACAATACTCATTAAAGTACCAACTACTAAACCTACAAAAATGGCAGCAAATACATTTAATCTTGTAAACTCATAACCACGTAAACTCATATTTTCTGGTAACATCCAGTTTACAATAAAGTAAGAAGCAATAACGGTTAATACAATAGAAGACCAGTTACCTAAGTTTAAAGCATTTTGTACACTATCTTTCTCGCCTTTTACACGAACAAATAAAGTACCTATGATTGAGAAAATAATTCCTAAACCAGCAATTAACATTGGTAATAAAATTGGAGATAAACCACCAAAATTATCAGAAGACGCATCAATTTCTTGACCAAGAACCATCGTTGCTAAAATTGTTGCTACATAAGAACCAAATAAATCGGCACCCATACCAGCTACGTCACCTACGTTATCACCTACGTTATCAGCAATTGTAGCAGGGTTACGAACATCATCTTCAGGAATACCTGCTTCTACTTTACCTACTAAGTCAGCACCTACGTCGGCAGCTTTCGTATAAATACCTCCACCTACACGGGCAAATAAAGCAATAGACTCAGCACCTAATGAAAAACCAGTTAAAACTTCTATAGCTGTTTTAATTTGATTACCCTCTAAATGAGCAAACATAGCTAAAAACACAATAAATAAAGCACCTAAGCCAAAAACAGCTAAACCAGCTACACCCAATCCCATTACTGTACCACCAGTAAATGACACTTTTAAAGCTTTAGCTAAACTAGTACGCGCTGCTTGTGTTGTACGTACATTAGCTTTTGTAGCTACTTTCATTCCTATATAACCTGCAAAAGCAGAAAATACTGCACCTATAATAAATGCTACCGCAATAATCCAATGCGAATGAATTTCTCTTCCGTTTACTTCGTGAATAGTGCCACTCCATCCTAATAAGATGGCTGCTACAACAACAAAATAGCTTAACACTTTCCATTCTGCTTTTAAGAAAGCCATAGCTCCTGCAGCAATATAACCAGCCAATTCCTTCATGTTGGCCTCTCCTGCATCTTGCTTATTAATCCAAGCTGATTTAACAGCCATTACAACTAATCCTACTATTCCCAATACAGGAATCAAATAAATCAAGTTCTCGTTCATGATATTAATTTAAATTAAAGGTTGCAAAAATACGCATTTATCTGAAATAATAAAATAATTAACAATTTGATAATCAAATGGTTGTAAATTTAATAATTTAGTAAAGTCCATAAAATGTATTTAAGCGTACATTTTTTTCTTAGTTCAGATTAAAAAAAACCTCATCAATATGGGTTGTAGGTAATTGACAGGCTTTGTTTTTACACACATACACTTGTGTTTGCGTTTTATTATATCGGTTTTTTAATAGTGGTACATCAGATTCGGTGGTGCTTATGGCAAATACAACATGTGGTGGCGCTTGTTTATAAATTGATTTTAGATAAGATAGACTCTCGTCTCCAGTAATTACAATCTCAGTAGATGCTTGTGTGATCCATAATAATAAAATGCTCCAATTGCTATACCCTGCTCCATAATGTACTATTTCTTTGATTACTTTATTGAGTAAGTTTTTAGAGATTTGAAGATAAGAAGACTCGTTGAAATAAATTGACAATTGGTATAAGTTTAATGCCATTTGCGAACTTGAGGCTGGAATGACATTATCACTCCACTCAGCTTTTCGAACAATGAGTTTTTCTTTTGAGGCATCGGTAAAGAAAAAGGTTTGTGTGGCATCATCATAAAAATGTTGAATAGCGTAATCACACATTCGTTTGGCTTGATATAAGTAAGATTGATTTGCTGTTATTAAATACACTTGCATAAATGCCTCAATGGTAAAGGCATAATCTTCTAAAAAACCCGAAATTATTTTAGATGCACTAGCTAAATGTAACAAACTAGCATCTTGTCTTAAACAATGAGTGTACAAATAATCTGTATTAGAAACAGCGAGTTGTTTAAATGAATCTTCGTCAAATACTAAATAAGCTTCGCACAATGCTTTAATAATTAAAGCATTCCAAGATGTTATTATTTTATAATCTAAGCCAGGTTTAACTCTTTTATTTCGATGTTCTAATAAAATTAATTTTGATTGTTGAATGATATCAGATAGTTCAGCAACGGAGATATGGTGTCTGTCAGCTATTACACTATCCTCATCTTGCCTCATCAATATGTAATTATCTTCCTCCCAATAGCCTAGATGGTTTACATTATAATAATCGGCAAACACATGATAATATTGCGGAAGAAGTTTTTGAAGTTCTTCTTTTTTCCATACATAATACTTCCCTTCCACTCCTTCGCTATCAGCATCCAATGCTGAATAAAATCCTCCAGTTGGATTTAACAATTCACGTTTTACAAACTCAATACTTTCATATACGATATGTTTATATAATTGA
>JADLER010000033.1 GCA_020846025.1 Bacteroidia bacterium
AGGTAATGTGGTCAAAAATGGAGCTTTTTTGGGATAAAAAATGGTATTAAATTTAGCTATCCATTTGAACAGGAAGTAGGCTCTGCTGGAGAGCAACCTACCAGCGATAAAGTGGATGATTATACGATAGAACGATAAGTAGCAATGCTTATCGTTTTTTTTATATCGGCAATCTCCATGGCTAAAAAAACTCATTACGGATTGTTTTTAAAATACAAATACCATTTGATAAAATTCTTCTTAGCTTCAAATCTTAATCCACGATGAAGAGTAAGTTTTTCTTTCAGATGTGTAAAATAATTCTCTAGTCTATTGGTAGTACAAGGTATTTCAGCATCATCCAAATACGAGAACATATCTGGTATGGCATTGATGATTAGACTACATGCTGCATGTAGTTTTGAATGTGTGTACCAATATCTTTTAGTTTCTTCCTTGTAAGATTGTTCATTTATAAAAAGCATGTTTTTATCATACCATATTTTAAACTCAACTAACCAATATGCGCTTTGTTCTAATGTTTTAATATGGGTAATTTTTTGTGACAATCGGAGTAGTTCCCGAGCTTGTATGGTTTTGGGCTGAGTGCTTAAATAATTGCGTGTTTGGCGTTTTATATGCACCAAACAACGCTGTACAATGGCTTGTGGAAATACCTTTCTTACTGCTTTTAAAATAGCTTTGTGTCCATCACAAGTAACACTATAAACATCTACTCCTAATTTCTTTAGATTTTCTAAATCTTCTTTAATTTCTTTATACTTTTCCTGATTTGTTTCCCGATATAATTGCACATATCGAATGTCATGATCATAATATAAAATCAAACACAATCCATTTGCAAAATAAGTGCCATCTATAAGCAAATGAACCTTGTTTTTACTTCTTATTGCTACTGTTGGTGCTGACTTTAAATACTTATTAAACAATCGCTGGATACCACTCTGAGACATACCACTATCCCTAATAAGATACTTATAAACTTGTCGTTCAATTACCCATTTCTTAAACCATACAAACTGATTGTTAAGCTTTACACCTTCGTTCTTATGGGTTAGATATGCTTTGCAATTAGAACACTGGAAGCGTTGTTTGCCATTTCTAATACCTTTTTTATGAAAAGAATTAGAGCCACATATCAAGCATTTTTTTTAGTTTTTTCATAGTCTAAGATAATATCATTGAAAGTACTTTCAATGATATGAGCCAGAACCTCCGCCATTATTGACTTGAAGCACTATTCTTTGCTCCATTTTTGACCACATTGTCTTAAAAAAATGTCGTGTAACCTAATCTAAGGTTCTGGTTTTTATTCCTTTATTTCGAATAACCCTGAGCATTTACATGTTGGAGGATTTAACCTCTTAATAAATTTATAGTGATTTTATAAACTTATCTCTTAATTAACTGATATATAGCTTGTTCATTTTCTGCACTTATATTCAGCATGTATATTCCTGAGCTATAATTTTTCAAATCTATTTCATCATTAATAACTGATGTATTTTTATAATCTTTACTCTGAACTATTTTCCCATCAATGCTAATTAATGAAATATTGAACGATGCTGATTTTTTAGCATTCAATTGTATTCTTACAAAGTTATCTGTAGGATTTGGATAAATATCTATGTTGTCTATAAATGAAATATTGTTTAAAATTGCAGTAATACTAATGACAACAGAATCTAATTTTTGACCCGAACAACCATTTAATATGGCAGTTAGTGTGATATATTTCTTCCCATTTGTAGTATATACATGTAATGGGCTTTGTACTGTAGAATTTGGGGTAGCATCGCCAAAACTCCAACTATAGTTGGTATTACCTGCAGGTCCAGTAAACTGTACATTTGCGCCATTTACAATTTTCGTAAAATTGACGTTTGGCAGTGGTTTAACTGTTACTATTACTGTATCTTTTGCTGAACAACCTAAACTTGTACCAGTAACAATGTATGTTGTAGTAGATGTTGGTGTTACAGGAAATGATGCAGTACTTTGACCTGTGTTCCAACTATATGAAGATGCACCTGTTGCCGTAATAGTTGTTGAATTTCCTGCACAAATATTTTGGTCTGCACCTGCATTTACTGTAGGTTTTGGATTTACATTAACAATTATGGTATCTTTTTTAGATACACTATTTACAATACCAGTTACAATATAAGTTGTTGTTGTTGTTGGAGAAACCACGATACTTGCGGTGTTTTGACCTGTATTCCAAGTGTAGGAAGTAGCACCAGTGGCAGTTAATGTTACGGACTGACCAGAACATATTGTTTTATCGGAACCTGCTGAAAAAACAGATGGAACCGTGGTAACAAAAGTATTAAATACTTCATTGGTTAAAATCGGGTCATTTCTGTCGAATGTAATGTATGCTTTATTTTTAACTACGGTTAAATTAGGTATTGAAACCGGAGGTGCAACAGAGAATTTTACAAACCCCTGACTGTTTAAATAGCTTTTTGATGAATCGGGTAAATTTATCCCTTTAAATTCGATATGAAGAACATTAAACATATCTATATAGACGCTTGATACAGGATGACTACTTCCAATTATTTTGAAAGGTGACTGATATCCGGCACTACCATACCATACA
>JADLER010000034.1 GCA_020846025.1 Bacteroidia bacterium
ATTTTATGTGTTTCTGAACTTTGTCCACATTTAGAACAAAATTTCCCGTTGATTTCAGTATTGCAATTTAAACAATTTGATGTCATATTTTTTTCATTTCAGTTTGGTCGTCATATAGCAGCTAACGTGATTGGGCTTGGCGGTCGGGCGGGTATTTGAAAAACAGTCAGCCCGTAACCAATAGTTTATTTTTGATTTAAAGATACATATTAATAGTTTATGACCAATAGCGTTCTGTCAAGCAGGTACAATAGTTAAATTGTAGGTAAAGTTGAGAGTTCCTTATCAATCCCCCCGACTGCCGCCAAACCTATGTTGGCAGAAGTATTTATGTATGACAAAAAGAGCTAATCAATAACGATTAGCCCTTTTCGCATAATATAACTTTGCTAAAAGAAGCATTATTTTTATATATAAAGAATGTTAATTTCTGTTATTTTTTGAACCTAAAATCCATCGCACTTACCTTTTTTTATTCAATACTATTGTATAATCGTTTGCTAAATAACCTGATAAATCGTTGTAATTATAACTGTATATCAAGCTATGATCTTTGATATAGATTGTTATATCAACCGTTATGTCATGGTTATTTGATCTTGGTTCATTATGAGGAATGATAGTAATTACAGAATCAGATGTATTAATATTAACGTACTTAATTAAATATGAATCTGCCGAAGATACTCCAATTCCTATACTATCTATTATGAATTCAGATTGATTTATAAAAGTAATTGTTCGTTTTTGCGAATAACAACTTGAAAGAAGTAGTCCAAAAAGTAAAGTGCTAAGCAGTTTCATATTTTATTGATTTGTTGGTATTAATAGTGTACTTGCTGTAATCCCATGCGTCGCAGTTGCAGGATTGTAAGTTCCATTTGTTCCATAAAAATTAGGATCACCAGCAGGATTAATTAGTTGACCTGAAGTGTTAAACTTTGCAGACCATATAGGAGATAAGTATTTTAGCTCCCCATTAAGAACTTTAGTGTAGATATCATTTGCTATAATGTTCACAGTCCACATAGTTGACGAAACTGCTTGACCATGAGCTATTCCTATACTATTATTAAATAAATCCATTTGCTTTTCTTTTATGAGTTGAATTGGAGTTTCTGTTTCATGTGCATCTGAAAATTGCTGAGTTAAAGAAGCTCCAATTCTAACAGTATTTAAAGATTGAAAGAATGCATGTCTAAAGGCATCACTTTTATCGTTTAATCCATTATTACCCATAATTATTATTGTTTGTTGCTCCACTATACTTTTATTAGATTTAATAATCATTGCGGCTCTTGGATTAGCTTTTACCAATGCTTTCTCAGCAGCAGTTAGTTTATCGTATTGATTATTATTTTTAGGATCAATATCAAGATTAAAATTAGAGGGATTATCTAACCAATCTTCATTCATCCACCAATGGTGCCCAGTTGTATAACCTTGATAAGTATACAAATAATTATTGTATAAGGTTTGACATTCGGGATCTGTTAATCTTAAATTATAAAAATAATTGAATATTTTATTACATTCATAAGTACTTTTCCAGAAAAGATCTTCACTTGTTAGAGTTGTATTGTTTGAAAATGAATTTTTTAAATAATTAAAGTACTCCCAATAAGCCGTAGAACCACCCTCAACAGCTAGTATAGAAAGGTTATCTATTATATTAATGAAAGCTTGATGAGTATATGGCCCATTAATTACATTCTTTATTATTGCATCTAAAGTTACCTTAGTTGCTTTTTGTGATTCTGTACTAAAATTTTCATAACTCATTAGTAAAGCTAATTTATTTACAATATCTTGATTGGCCGCATTATTTACGAATAACAATTGGTGTTTTAAAAGTCCCATGTTTTGCCAAATATTATTTATAGATAAGCTAATTGGGACTATTGGAGCCCAGCCACCACCATTATTACCACCACCTTCTCCAAAATTTCCACCACCCCCCCAATCAAAAGGACTATCAAAAAAAAGAATAGTATAATTAAATTTACCACACCAATCACATTGATCACAATCCGGGTCGTCATCATTTCCATTGGGACCGTACCCATCATGATGGGTACAATGGTTGCTTTTGATGATTACTGGCTTTGAATTTAATTGCGAGTTTTGTTGAGATTCGGATAACGATATTTCAAAAATTCTTTTTGCTATTGTACTGTTGTCTTGGTCTTGAAATAATCTACTATCTAAAATTTTAAAAGAGGAAATGTTAAAGATTTCTTTCTGTAATATTAAGCATTGTATAGCAATATCTTCAGCATCTATTTCTGAGTTTGATTTATTAAATCCAAATATGTAATAACTAAACTTATCAAACTCGCCGACACTATCTACTTGATTATTGGCATTAATAGAAGCTGCAATAAAACCATTTACTTCCGAACTATTTGGTATAGATAAAGGAACAATTACTGTTTGTTCTTCACCAGAAGAAGAATCTTTTGCAGCAACATTGTCATGCCTTGAATTAAATTGTGCTTTATCCCATAATGGGAAACCAACTTTTTTACCTAATTTAACAAGAAATGAATTTTGTTCTTCTTTCTCTTTTAGCTTGTTTGCAATTTTTTGGAATAAAGGATTTAAACCATTTGGAACTTTGGTAAATTGCTCAACAATAAGTTTGTCATTTTTTTGATTGATATTGTAAATTGAATCATTCTTATGGCAAGAAACTAAAGATAAAGCAAAAAATAATATTAGCAATTTGCTAATTAATTTCATAAAAATAATGTTTAAAAAATTTATCCTACCTTCAGAGTTAGGCACTGTGTCAGAATGTTCTGCCATTGCCAAAAATTGGTTTGTCTTACTTATTTATCTTGGTCATTTGGTAAGGCTATTTATCGTCCTATTTTGACTGTTGAAGTTAGTAGGATGCTCAACCATATTTCTGCCAACGAACAGGGCTTGCTGCTGTGCTGGTATTTTATGATTGTCAGCCTGGCAACTGAAGCCGATTAGAATTACGATGATGAATTTAATAACTATTGTTGAACAGAGTTGTGTCAGC
>JADLER010000035.1 GCA_020846025.1 Bacteroidia bacterium
CGATGGAGTACCAGATCAATTTGGTGGCACAGAAAATAAAAAATTAACTGCCAAAAAATTAAATCAATTCATAGAATCAATAGCACTCAAAGATATTCATACCCAAAAACATGACATAGAACATTTCTTTGAAAATTGGAAAGGTAAAACCGATCAAACAGATGATGTTTTATTAGCTATTTATTCTATTTAATTCTGATTTTTGAGCACTTCTTAACACCTCTTATCACCCTGCAAACTACCGAAAACATTGCTATTTTTCACAATGCTACAAATTATAGCAACGTCTTGCTAAAAAATCAACGTAACTTTGTGTCGAGCTAAACTTGTTATCAACTTGTTAATGAAGCTCACTAAAAAATTTGTAACTTAAAAAATAAATATAGAAATCATGGCAAAAAAATCAGAAGAAACAACAAGTGTTATGGAAAAAAAGTCGGTAGATAATGAAAAACTAAAGGCTTTACAATTAACCTTAGACAAACTCGAAAAAACTTATGGTAAAGGGACTATCATGAAGTTAGGTGACAATGTTGTAGAACCACTTGATGCCATTTCAACGGGTTCATTAAGTTTAGATATTGCACTTGGGATTGGTGGTTTACCTAAAGGACGTATTGTTGAAATTTACGGACCAGAATCTTCTGGTAAAACAACCTTAGCCATTCATGCCATTGCTAACGTACAAAAATCGGGTGGTATCGCTGCTATTATAGATGCAGAACATGCTTTTGATCGTTTTTATGCTGAAAAATTAGGTGTAGATACTAAAAGTTTATTAATATCTCAACCAGATAACGGCGAACAAGCGCTTGAAATTGCTGATAATTTAATCCGCTCAGGTGCCGTAGATTTAGTAGTTATTGACTCAGTAGCTGCATTAACTCCAAAAGCTGAAATAGAAGGCGAAATGGGCGACAGCCGTATGGGCTTGCAAGCGCGATTAATGAGTCAAGCACTTCGTAAACTTACCGCTACCATTAATAAAACGGGATGTTGTTGTATATTCATCAATCAGTTGCGTGAAAAAATTGGGATTATGTTTGGTAACCCAGAAACAACCACAGGCGGTAATGCTTTAAAATTCTACGCCTCAGTTCGTTTAGATATTCGTCGTGTAAGCCAAATTAAAGAAGGCGATATTGTAAGTGGAAATAGAACCCGTGTAAAAGTTATTAAAAACAAATTAGCCCCTCCATTCCGTATGGCCGAGTTCGATATAGTATTTGGAGAAGGTATTAGTAAAATTGGTGAAATAATTGATATTGGTGTGGAAAAAGGTATTATTAAAAAGAGTGGTTCATGGTTCAGTTACGAAGACACTAAAATTGGACAAGGGCGCGACTCAGTGAAAAACTTATTTGCTGAAAACCCAGATTTAGCGGGCGAGATTGAATATAAAATCAAAATGGCATTAAAAGACGCTGAAGATAGTGAGGCTTAATAAATATTTATTGTTTTAGGTTTTTGTTTATAAAAAAACAGCTCGATTGTAATGAATCGAGCTGTTTTATAATGACTAGATATTTTTAAACTTCAAAAAATTACTTCTGAATAATTAATTTTTCACTTCCTTGTTTATTATTTCCAGTAACTTTTATAGTATAAATTCCAGCAGCTAAGTCAGCTACATTGATTGGTTCATTATACATCCCAGCTTGTAATTTATTGAATGAAATTGATTTTACAATTTGACCAAAAGCATTCAAGATTTCAATAGTATAGGATTCTTGTTGTGCAATAACAAAATGAATACTAACTTCATTTTGAGCAGGATTTGGATAAGCTTTAAAAATAACATCATTTAAATTACTTTCCTTTACTCCCATTAAAATTGTAGATAATGTACTAGCCTCACTTTGCTCCTGATGGATACTGGCTGATGGTACATCTACAATATTATAATTTACTGTAAAAACAGGAAACTTTGATGAACTATGATAATAGCTATAAAGATATTGATCAATTGTTCCACTTAATGGGCCTAAAGGTGAAGCTAAATCAAAATTAATTTGTTGGTACGATTTAACTCTTACGCAATTAGTTAAAACTGTATTTCCAGAATTGATATCAACTGTTCCAGCTCCATCTACATTTGTATTAATAGTGGCTGTGAAAGTACCAGCCATTCCACCACCCATATTCACAGTCATGGTGCCGCCAGCAGTATTATCGGTATTAGTGTATCCATACGTCATTGGATAAGTAGCCATAGTGGCTGAACCAGCATTATAGTTAAGTATAAATTGAGAAGATTCAACACCTAACACTTCTAACATACCTGATGATGTTTTAAAAAATGTAGTTCTAACTGAGTCAAATTGTACAAGATTTGTCCCAGGATAGTTAGCAGAATTGGTATTAGAAGCTGCAGTTGAAAATGTATTTAATGCAGTAGTATATGCAGTTATAGGTGCAAAATTCCATGTAACTCCCGTTCCTGAAATACCAATTGGAAGTGCTGTACTATTTGTATCTACAATTACACTCGTGTAACTGTCACCTACTACTGGTTCATTACTAGTTTGTGTAATGGTGTAGGTTTGTGCGTTTGTTTGAAAAGCCACAAACAACAATAAGGCCATTGAGTAGATTTTTTTCATAGGTATTGTATTTAATGTTTATTTAAATTTAGTTTATCAAATATAATAATTCTATTTAAATAACAATACTATATCTGATTTTCAGATAATTAATGAATATAAATTATCTAATTAAACTATTTTGTTTAATCTCATTCATTAATAATTCCTTTGCTTCTTTTTTATGGCGAATGTGAATAAAATGCCCTTCTCCTAATTCGGCAATTTCTTTTAAGTTTTTGAGGGCTTCTTTTTCTTTACCTAAACCAATGGTTGAAAGTTTAACTGGATAATCGCCTTTTTTAGAAAGGTAAGTTTTTCGGTTTTTGTCGTTAAAACTAAATTTCCCATCAGTAATTAATATAATTTGGTTATTACCATTAGGAATATAATTCTTTATGGCTTTATCCATACAATACAATATAGCTTTGTTTCCCTTTGTCATACCTTTTGCTTTAATGCTATCAACCACCATGGCTAACTCCGCTTTGTTATTACCCGAAATTCCATCTCTTATGATTTTAGCAGTATCAGCATAGGTTATAATGGTTATTTTATCAATGACTCGTAAATTTTCAATTAAATAATGTAAGGCATATTTCATCACTTGTAATTTACTGGTGTCTTTCATCGAGCTAGATACATCAACTAAAAATGTGATGTTATTTGGTTTATAAAGATTTTCTTCTAACTCAGCAGATGCAGAAACTACTGTTGATGTATGTGCTACAAACTCTTCGTCATTTGGCACTTGTGTGTTTACCACAGGTGGTTCTTCTACGTCTGGGATTTTATTTGATATGTCGCGTGGCTTTTGTGTTTCGATAGCTACAATTGGCTCAGTAGTTTTAACGCCAGCGTTGTTTGGTTTCTTAAAATAAAAACAAGCTGTTTTATCATCTGTTTTAATAGATTTAATTGTACCAAGTAAACTTAAGTTAAAAGATTTGGCATCAGCACTGGTAACGAGTTGAATATCTTCTTTAAATTTTCCAGTTTCGGTAGGAATAAACTCAACTACAATCAATGCCGAATCTTGAGGTTTAATGGTTTTTTTAGAAGCCCGAATCGTAATACCATGCTTTGCATCGGCTCGTAACAAATAAAGATTTTTTACTTGATGATTGGTAATGATATAATCTGCTCTTATTTTATAAATGTTTTCTTGCGTGCCAATATCCTTAACCTGTTCATCTACTTCAATTAAACTATTTTGTGATGATAAAGATGAAGTTTGAAGGATTAAGAAAATTATGAATATAATAAAACGAGGCACTATTTTAATTTATTATTTTGTTGATGTCGCTGATGGTCTCTTTGAGTTTTCTTTTCAATATTTTGTTTCAATGCTTCTTCTAAGTTTACACCAGTTTGATTAGCTAAGCATATTAACACAAATAGTACATCGGCCATTTCATCAGCAAGGCTTTTTTGTTTATCCGATTCTTTTTCGCTTTGTTCTCCGTAGCGTCTAGCAATAATTCGAGCTACTTCGCCAACTTCTTCGGTAAGCATTGCCATATTCGTTAATTCATTAAAATAACGTACACCGTATGCTTTTATCCAATTATCAACTTGTAGTTGTGCTTCTTGAATGGTCATAATTATTTTTTTATAGTATCAGTTTCGTATTTATCAATTATCGTTTTAACTAAACGATGACGAATTACATCTGTATTATTTAATTCTATAATATCTATTCCTTCCGTTTTTTTTAAGAGCCGCACTGCCTGTGCCAAACCAGAAGATTGATTACGAGGTAAATCCACCTGCGACATATCGCCCGTAATAATAAACTTAGCATTTGCACCCATACGAGTTAAAAACATTTTCATTTGACTCTCAGTAGTATTCTGCGCTTCATCTAATATCACAAATGCGTTATCGAGTGTGCGCCCCCGCATAAAAGCTAGCGGTGCTATTTGTATTATTTTTGCTTCAATGTATTGGTTTAACTTATCTAACGGCAACATATCGTATAAAGCATCATACAAAGGTTGCATATAGGGATCTAACTTTTCTTTTAAATCACCTGGTAAAAATCCTAAGTTCTCTCCAGCCTCTACCGCAGGACGTGTTAAAATAATACGTTTTACTTCTTTATTTTTTAATGCTTTTACAGCCAAGGCAACTGCCGTATATGTTTTACCAGTTCCTGCAGGACCTACGGCAAATAACATATCGTGCTTATTGATAGCATGTAACATTTTTCGTTGATTCTCAGTTCGGGCTTTTATAACCAACCCATTATTACCAAATAAAATAATATCCGAGCCATTCGCGTCTTCTTTTTCCTTTATTAAGTTGTCGCCTGTTTGCCCTAATAATCGTTCTATTACTGTATCTGTTAATAAGCCATGACGATGATAATAATCTACCATCATGTTTAGTTTTTTCTCAAAATGTTGTATCTCATTCTCCTCGCCCATTACTTTAATGGAATATCCACGAGCAATAATCTTAAGTTTTGGGAAATATTTCTTTATCACGTTTAACTTAACATCGTTTACCCCATATATTTCAACAGGTTCTACGCTATCAAGTGTAATTATTTTTTCAATCATAAATGCTTCAATCTGTTAATAATCGTGTTAATCAATTATATAATGGTACTAAAGATAGGCTTAAAATATTTATTTACTTTTGAAAATAAGTTAAAAAGTTATTAAAATGCCTATAATTACGATTACTACAGATTTGGGTTATAGAGATCCATATTTAGCAATGGTAAAAGGTATTTTGTACTCTAAAATTCCGAATGTAACAATTGTAGATTTAGCTTGCCAAGTTAATAAACATAATCATAAAGATGGTGTGTTTAATTTGATGAGTGGATTAACTTATTTTCCAGAAAACACTATTCATTTATTTGCTATTAAATATTTAGGTGATAAAAAATCTTTAGCCAATAGAGATATTGATAATACTCGCTATTTAATGACTAAATATAAAAATCAATATATTGTTTGTCCTGATAATGGGGTTTTTCACTCAATGGATAAAACATTTAATGAACCAGTTTATCAATTATATTTTGAAAATCATATTAAACATTCTTTTTATTTACGCGATGTATTTACAGATATTGCCGAAAAAATAGTTAATCAAGTTCCTTTATCTGAATATTGTACACCAATTGATGATTATTGTAAAATATTTTATAATGAATGTTATGCCACGCCTTCAAATCTTCAAGGTCAAGTGTTGTATGTAGATGATTTTGGGAATTTAATTACAAATATTACAAAAACTGAATTTGATAAACACATTGGCAATAAAAAATTTGATATTTCTTTACCAGGAGGACATGTAGATAAATTATTTCAAACCTATGATGATGTAAAAGTAGGTGATATGGTTTGTTTTTTTAATTCAATGGGATATTTAGAAATAGCTTTATATGGCGACGAAGCTGGGAAGATTGTACTTAATAGAATGATGTTTGAAAAATACAAAATAGATAAAGTTATAATAGAAATTAATGATTAAACGCGTTGTAAAAATGACGTTCAAGACTGAATATATTGAGCGTTTTAAAGATATATTTTCAGTTAGTCAGCCTTTAATTAAAGCCATGAATGGTTGCCATCATGTGGAATTGCTTCAAGATATACAAAACCCTTGTGTGTTTTTTACTTTAAGTATCTGGGATGACACACAAAGTTTAGATAATTACAGAAACTCCGAATTATTTGAAGGTGTGTGGGGAAAAACCAAAATTTTATTTGACGCTAAACCCGAAGCATGGAGTTTAAACCAAATTAAATAATATGATTACAACGGTCATCATCATACTTACTGTTATTTTTTCGTTGATGGCAATGAATAACCATAATTTAAAGTATAAATACATTTATCATCCTTATTCGGTTTATCATTTTAAACAACATTACCGAATTCTTTCACACGCTTTTTTACATGCCGATTATATTCATCTTATTTTTAATATGTATGTACTTTGGATGTTTGGTACTACCGTTGAAGAGCAAATTTTACCCCTTTTACTTGGTACCCCCGATGAACCTAATTTTAAATTAGGTATGGTGTTTTATATTATCTTATACACTGGTGCTATTTATGCTTCCTCAATTTCAGATTTTATTAAAAATAAAAACAACTCTCACTATTCTTCATTCGGTGCTAGTGGTGCTGTAAATGCTTTATTATTTAGCTATATTGCTTGTTTACCACTCACTAAGCTATCTTTTTTCTTTATACCAATGCCTGCTTGGGTATTTGGCTTAGCTTATTTAGGAATTAGTTATTATTTAAGCAAACGAAAATCAAGCAACAACTCGGTTGATAACATTGCTCATGATGCTCATTTTTGGGGTGCTATATTCGGATTAGTTTTTACAGTGGTATTAGGATTATTAAATAAAGAAGTGTATTTTAGTTTAATTACTTTTTTAAGATGACCATTACTTTCATAGGCACAGGTACTTCACAAGGCGTTCCATTAATTGGTTGCGAATGTAATGTGTGTACATCTCAAAACTTGAAAGATAAACGGCTTAGGAGTTCAATATTTATTGAATCAGCTAACACCAACATTGTTATAGATACAGGCCCTGACTTTAGACAACAAATGCTAAGAGAGAAAGTAAAAAAGTTAGATGCAGTAGTGTTTACACACGAACATAAAGATCATATTGCAGGCTTAGATGAAGTGAGAGCATTTAATTTTATTAATAAAAAACGAATTCCAGTATTTGCATCCGAAAGAGTTCAAGCAGCCTTAAAAAGAGAATTTGCATATATTTTTTCCGACGAGAAATATCCAGGCATTCCTGAAATTGATTTATTTACCATCAGCGATGAACCGTTTACTGTAAATGATATTCAGATTATACCAATTAATGTTTTACATTATAAACTGCCCGTAAAAGCTTATCGCATAAAAGATTTTACATACATTACCGATGCTAATTACATCTCAGATGAAGAAAAGCAAAAAATAAAAAATTCCAAAATCTTAGTTGTAAACGCATTAAGACACGAACAACATATTTCGCATTTTACATTTAAACAAGCCATTGATTTAGTAAACGAGCTAAAACCCGATAAAGCCTACTTTACTCACATTTCTCATCAATTAGGGTTACACGATGAGGTCTCAAAATCACTACCTACTTATATAGAATTGGCCTACGATGGCTTAAAAATTGAAGTATAGTTTTAACCCATATTATTAACAGTAATAAAGAAAAAAATTAAAATAAAAACCAAAAACGTTGAGTACTTCAATGAAGTTTTAATTTAAAAATGTATGCTTCCCTTTTTTTCGGACCATTCAAAAATAGAATTTTTTTTTGATTTCAAATATTAGTGCTTAAAAAGTTATTTCCAACTTCAGGTCTTTTGGTCTTGGCAAGGGCC
>JADLER010000036.1 GCA_020846025.1 Bacteroidia bacterium
ATTTTATGGCACTCATTACAATTTCTTTTAATTTGCTTTCACAATCTTTATATTTAGAAATACGTTTACCTGGTTTGTAAAATCCTTTAAACCATGATGGAATATTAGCCGCAGTAATTCCACTTAAATCACCCGAATAATAAGTTCCATTAAATTCCAACTCCGTACTTCCACCTATCATCAATACCCCTTTTTGGAAATGATCTTTAGGTAAATCATAGTGTGCCATAGCTAATATTTGGCGAACACTACCTCTTTTAAAATAGCGGAGCATCTCTTTTGTTACAGGAATGTATTTACTTGCTGCTTCTGATGTACCAGAACTTAACGCGAAATATTTGATATGATTAGGCCAACAAACAAAAGGTTCTCCTTGCAAAGTACGATACCACCATTTTTTATAAATACTATTATAATCATGAATAGGTACATTTGTTTGAAAATGAGAAATGAGATCTTGTTGGCGCAATATCTTAGTAAATTGATAGTAATCACCAAAAGCGGTATGTTCAGCTTTAGTTAATAATTTTTTAAGCATTCGGGTTTGTTGCTTATAAAAATTTTTTCGCTTAGGCAATCGCCCTCTTGTATCTACAACGGTTTTTAATATAGAACCTAAAATTGCCATAGGAATAAGTTAAAATTCAAATTAGAATAATAAATCTATCTCAAATATCTAAAATCGTGATTATTCTTTATGTCTTTTAGCGAAGCTAAAATCAATTTAATAACATCTTCAACATCTTGTTTATGCACACTTTCTACTGTGGTATGCATGTATCGTAGAGGCAAAGAAATAAGTGCAGAAGCAACACCATCATTACTGTATGCAAAGGCATCTGTATCGGTTCCTGTTACTCTACTTGCTGCTTGACGCTGAAAAGGAATTTTGTTTTTCTGTGCTGCATCAATTATCAATTTTAGTAAATTATTTTGCACAGCCGGTCCATAAGATAAAACAGGGCCTTTTCCACAAGCTAAATCTCCACTTGAGATTTTATTCATCATAGGTGTTTGTGTATCATGGCACACATCTGTTACAATTGCTACATTGGGTTTAA
This sequence comes from Bacteroidia bacterium, assembly GCA_020846025.1. Taxonomy (GTDB): domain Bacteria; phylum Bacteroidota; class Bacteroidia; order B-17B0; family Aurantibacillaceae; genus UBA4416. Next base: position 1,062 of record JADLER010000036.1, read on the forward strand.
TACGATGAGCTATCATAGTTGCACCATTTAAACCCACCTCTTCTTGTACGGCATTAACAATGTATAACCCAAAAGGTAATTTTGTTTTATCTTCTTTTAATAATCTGGCAACCTCAGCAATCATAAATCCTCCTATGCGGTTATCTAGGGCTCTTCCTACATAGTATCGGTTATTTAAAACCATAAACTCGTCTTCGTAGGTTACAACACACCCAACATGCACGCCCAATTCTTCTACTTCTTTATCACTCTTGCAGCCTAAATCTAAAAATATATTCTTTAATGTTGGCGTTTCTTCCTTAGCTGCATCTCTTACATGTATTGCAGGCCATCCAAATATAGCTTTAACAATACCTTTATCCGTATGAATATTTACACGCTTTGATGGAGCTATCTGATGGTCACTTCCTCCATTTCTACGCAAATACACAAAACCATCTTTAGTAATATAATGTACAAACCATGAAATTTCATCTGCATGAGCCTCTATAACTACTTTATAAGGTGCAGTTGGGTTAATAACACCTACCACTGTACCATAAGTATCTACAAAATGGGTATCTATATATGGCTTAATATAATTTAACCACATTTTTTGACCTTCACTTTCAAATCCGGTAGGAGATGGATTATTCAAATAATTTTTTAAAAACGAATGCGACTTTTCATTTAAAATCGATTTCTCTTTCTTATTTATTTTTTTAGACATATCACTCTATTTATAGACTTTAAATATAGAAAAAAAGAAAGGATTTACATTGACAAAAAAGCATAAAATAGGGTAAAACTGTTTAAAATCAATTTATATCTTTATGGCATAATGACTAATGCTATTGAAATATACACTGATGGTGCATGTAGTGGAAATCCAGGGCCTGGAGGGTATGGAATTGTTATGAAGTTTCAGAATCAGCGTAAAGAACTATCGCAGGGTTTTAAAAAAACAACTAATAACCGAATGGAGCTGTTAGCTGTGATTATTGGACTTGAATCTATTAAAAAGCCAGACATACCAATCATTGTTTACTCCGATTCTAAATATGTGGTAGATGCTATTAATTTAGGTTGGGTTAATTCGTGGCTAAAAAAAGGATTTAAAGACAAAGCAAATCCAGATTTATGGCAACGCTTTTTAAAAATTCATCAAAAATATCAAGTGAAATTTGTATGGGTAAAAGGTCATGCCGAAAATATTGAAAATAACCGTTGTGATGAATTAGCCGTAAATGCAAGTAAAGGTGCACAACTATTAATTGATGAAGGTTATGAGAACAATAACACAAAAACTAGTTTATTTTAACCTTATCATTTATAAAGATAAATAACTAATAATTGGATAATGATCGGTAACGGTTTCGGATAAATGATAATAATTTTTACACTTAAATTCTTTACTATATAAAATATAATCAATTCTAAATCTTGGGAATTTCCCGGCATAGGTTTGCTCAAAACCAGAACCTGCTTCAATAAAGGCATCATTCAGATTACCCAAAATAGTGTGATAAACGTAAGAGGCCGGTGTATCATTAAAATCGCCACATACTATTACTTTATATTTACAAGATTCTATATGTGATGCAATAACATCAGCCTGCACCGCTCGTTTCACAAAAGCTCTTTTTAAACGTCTCAATATATTCTTACTTTTCTCAATCTCATCGTTAGTTTTTACAGAATCAGATTTTAATTCATCTATAAACTTATAATCATCTTTACTAAATCTAATTGATTGGAGATGCATGTTATAAATTCTAACAGTATCATTATGTATCACAACATCCGTATAAATACAAATATTATTAGCTGTTGTATTAAAATTAATTCGGCCTTTTCGTACAATTGGAAATTTAGTAAATGTTGCTATACCCCAATGATCATTACCTCTTAACGTAGTGGTATATTCCACATGACTATTTTTTGTACTTAATGCAGAGGTTAAAGTATCAATATTATTAAAATCACCAGGTTCTTCAGATGTATAAAATTCTTGAAGACACAAAATATCTGGATTTTCTTCTTCTAAATCAGATAATATAAGATTGCGACTATTGGCATTATGCGACCAGTTGTATAAATCAAATAACATGGAGTTATATGACATAACTTTTAAATCCTTATTTGATTTCTTAGTTTTTGAAAGGTTAATCTGGAAAAACCCAAGTGTTGTATTCAATGTAAATAAAATGGCTAAAAATGAAAATAAAGCCTGTATTCTAAATTGTGCAAACCAAAAAATAATAAAGCCTAAATTAATAATTACAAAAAAAGGAAATGCTAATCCAAAGAATGCTATTATCCAGAAATATTGAGGTGAAACATATTTACTTCCTACAGCTAAAAATAGACATACAACAAATACATAATTTATCCATAACAAAATTCGATTAAACTTTGAAAGTCGGCGGGCGTGTCTTTTCTGAATCATCGCTCGCAACTCTGAAATAGATATTTTAGAAAAAATACTGATAAGTTATGCTTGAATTAATCCATCTTTCATTACTAATTTTCTATCAGCCATATCGGCTAATACTTCATTATGCGTAACTACTACAATGGTTTGTTTTAAATTATCTCGGAGTGTAAAAAATAATTGATGTAACTTTTGCGCATTCTCACTATCCAAATTACCACTAGGTTCATCAGCAAAAATTACTTTTGGATTATTAATTAAAGCTCTGGCTACTGCTACTCTTTGTTGTTCCCCACCCGATAGCTCAGTAGGCTTATGATTTGCTCGTTGTTTAACGCCTAATAAATCTAACAATTCCAATGCTTTAGCTTCTGCAAGTTTTTTGGAAGTTTTATTTATGTATGCAGGAATACACACATTTTCAATAGCTGTAAATTCAGGCAACAAATGATGAAATTGAAATACAAATCCAATATTTTGATTTCTAAATGCTGCTAATTTTCTTTCAGATAAGCCCATGATATTTACACCATCAAACAGTAAATCGCCTTTAGAAGCTCTATCTAAAGTTCCTAATATAGTTAACAGTGTGGTTTTTCCAGCACCTGACGAACCCACAATTGATACTACCTCGGAAGGCTTGATATGAATATCCACTCCTTTTAAAACTTCGAGTTCTCCATATTTTTTATGTAAATCTTTTCCAAGTATCATTGTTATTTTGAGAGTACTTTTAATTCTGTTCTACGATTTTTTGCTTTATTTTCAGGTGTGTCATTTGGTGCTTTTGGCTTAGTATCACCATAACCTTTATATGATAAATTTGAAGCTGGTATTCCCCCCTTTTCTATCACATAATCATAAATAGCTTTTGCTCTATTATTTGATAGCGTTTTATTAAATGCTTTATCACCACTATTATCTGTGTGACCACTAAATTCTATTTTTAAGGTTGGATTAGCTTTTAAAAATGAAATGATTTTTTGTAACTCCGCTTTCGATTCGGCTTTTAAATCCCATTTATTCACATCAAAGAAAATATTTTTTAATTCAATAGTTCCTGTATCAATAGGTTGTAAAGGAATTTGTAACTGGTATGGTTTATTATAATCAGCCACTTTATCTTTTAAAGAAAAATTATCACTATAAAATAAATAGCCTGGTTTACTCACATTTACTAAGTAATTGTGATTTGAAGTAAGTGTTACTAGAAACTCTCCGGCACTATTGCTATAAGCATTGGTTACTGATTGCTGAGTTTCTAAATCTATCAATTCAAAGAAAGCATCAACAGGCAATTTAGTTTTAGCATTAAAAGTAAGACCTTTTACATAAGTAATCTTTTCAGGTCTTCTGTTTTCAGGTAATTCAAACTGATAAATATCCAAACCACCAAAACCTCCTTCTCGTTCACTAGCGAAATACGCTAACTTACCATTTGCATCAACCAACAAACTATTTTCGTCTCTAGCCGTATTTATTGGATAACCTAAATTTACCGCCTCTCCCCACGAACCATCTGCTTGTTTCTTACTCATATAAATATCTAAACCTCCCATTCCAGGTCGCCCACGAGAACTAAAATATAATGTTTGATTATCTGGATGAATAAACACACTTTCTTCTTCTTCTTCAGTATTAATTTGGTTCGGTAAACGAACTGGTTCAGTAAACTTTCCATCTTCACCAATTGTAGAAGAGAAAATATCAGGGTTCTTAATTCCTTCTCTTGTAACAACTCCTCTGATAAAATAAAGTGTTTTACCATCACTACTAAAACTCGGTTGAGTTTCCCAATTTTTAGTATTAATTACAGGGCCTGCATTTCTTGGTTTAGTCCATTTACCACTAATTTTTTGAGCATAAAAAATATCGCAACTACCATATCCTTTTCTATCTTGAGAACCGTAATCTCCCGTCATTTCCATACACGAAGCAAAAAACATAATTTCGCCATCAGCACTTAAAGAAGGTGCGCCTTCATTTCCCAAAGTATTTACCGATGTAACAGGGAGAGCCGTTTGCCATACGCCATTTACTTTTTTACTTATATAAAAATCTTCTTGACCTGCAGCCTCTGGATTTTCTGATTCGCGGAGATTACGGGTAAACATAAACGTATTTCCATCGGCAGTAATTGCTGGGAAATATTCATAATTAGCTGTATTAATACCTGCGCCTACATTTACAGGATTAAAAGGTTGGGGATGTTTGATGGCATCTGCACCAAATTTTGCATTAATTAATTGCTTAGCAGCTTCGTCTTTTAAATTCGGATTTATTCTTTCTGCTTTAGTGATTTTCTCAAAACACACTACTGCTTTATCATACATGCCTTCGTATAAATAAGCGCCACCTAAATAAAAATTATTATCAATAAATAGTTTTGGATTTACCTGTATGGCTTTTTCATACACTGGGATAGCCTCTTTAATTTTATTTTTACCCATCATAAAATCAGCATAGGCAGACAATGCTTCTATAAACTGACCGTCTTCTTCAATAGCTTTTTTAATTAATTTCTCTGCCTCTTCATCTTTATGGTACTGAAACATTTTTTTACTTTCCTCAAAATATTTAATGGCCTTTTTATTAGATGAGGAATACATACCTGGCGGATAACTTTGAGCAAAGAAATTTGTAAAGGAAACTATTAAATAAAAAATGATAAAACGTTGCATAAAATCTATAAATCTGTTGTATAAATATAATGATATATTAGGATATTAGATACTAAAAAAAGACAAATGTTTATGGCTATTTATTAGATGAATTAGAGAAAGTAATCTAACTCAAACCGGATCTGCATCTACCTGAATACGATAGACAGATTTTCTATTATTTGATTGAAGTATATCCATCTCTTGTTTTAGTAACTGACGTACCTGAGTTGGAGAAAATTCTCGATTTATTTTTAATAAAATACGTTTCAAATACAGATTTTTAATCTTAGCCACTAATGGAAATTGTGGGCCAAGTAACATCCCTTGAAAAATAGGTTTAAGTTGTGTAGCTAATTGTTGTGTTATATCATTTGTAACATGAACATCTTTTGAAACCACCGTAAGTTCAATAACTCTTGTAAATGGAGGATAATGATACGCTTCTCGCTCATGAATTTGAGAGTTATAAAACAACTGAAAATTATCTGCTAACACATAATTTATTACTTGATGAGATGGTTGTACCGTTTGAATATAAACAGTTCCTTCCTTATCTTTTCTTCCTGCCCTACCACTTACTTGAACGATTAATTGATATGCTTTTTCAAATGATCTGAAATCAGGGAAGTTTAAAATGCTATCTACATTTAAAACACCTACAACACTCACGTTTCCAAAATCAAGCCCTTTAGTAACCATTTGCGTTCCAATCAAAATATCAATATTTCCTTGTTCAAAATCATCTATTAACTGTTTGTAAGCATATTTACTTCGTGTTGTATCCAAGTCCATCCTTGCTATTTTAGCATGAGGAAATAAAATTTCAATTTCCTCTTCTATCTTTTCTGTTCCAAATCCTTTGTACTTTAAATTATTGTTGCCACAGGCAGCACAACTTGTAGGTGGTTGAATGTTATAACCACAGTAATGACAGGTTAATCGGTTAGAGTTTTTATGATAGATAAGTGCTACATCACAATGCGCACAATGAGGAATCCAAGCGCAATTGGCACACTCGGTATAAGGTGCAAAGCCACGTCTATTTTGAAATAATATTATTTGCTCTTTCCTTTTAAGTGCTTCAGAAATACCATCAATTAACTTGTGTGAAAAAATAGATTTATTTTGATGTTGTTCATTTTCTTTTTTTAAATCACAAATAATTGTTTTGGGTAATTGAGCATTTCCAAATCGTTGATGCAAATTAACAAGTCCGTACTTTTGATGTAAGGCATTATAATAACTTTCAAAAGAAGGAGTTGCAGTTCCTAATAACACTTTAGTTTGATGTAAATTTGCGATATATAAGGCAACATCTCTAGCATTATATCTCGGCGCAGGATCTTGTTGTTTGTAAGAATTATCGTGTTCTTCATCTACTACAATAAGACCTAATTTTTTAAATGGTAAAAATACAGATGAACGAGTTCCGAGTATAACTGAAAAGTTACGAATAGAAGCTGGCTTATTTTCATCTGAATGGTTTAACACAGAATTCCAAATTTCTACTCGTTCATTTTCACTAAATTTGGAATGATAAATTCCTACTTCGTCCCCAAATACAGCTCTCATCCTACTTATAAGCTGTGTAGTGAGTGCAATCTCAGGAACAAGGTAAAGAACTTGTTTTCCCTCAGCAATTACTTGTTTAATAAGTTCAGCATAAATTTCAGTTTTACCACTTCCTGTAACACCATGTAATAAAACGGTTGATTTTTGTTTAAACTGTTGTATAATTTCTTCGAGTGATTTTTGTTGTATGTTGTTTAATTCCTTTTGGGATTTTTGATAATGTTCAAACAATAAACGACTCGTTTCTTGAGAATTTTCTACTAACACACCTTTTTTTACTAAAGCCTTTATTACCGATGTGTCAAACGATTTAAGTAAGGTTGATTTTTTAATCCAATTGGTATGTTGAGCTTCTTCATCAACCTTTAATAATTGTAACACTTTTAATAATAGTTCCGCTTGTTTAAAGGCTTTTTTCTCAAGTAAATCCAAAGTGTTTTTTAGAGCATCGCTATCTTTTAATAAATCAGGATTAATTCCTATATAATCTACTAGCTTAACTTTATATTTATCTTTAATTTCTTCATAAACTACTACAACCCCTTTTTTAATTAATTTATTTACAAATGCCTGAACATTTTTAGTATTTAGCATTTGTGCTAAATCTTCAAAACTCAAAGAGGTATTTAACAAAAGAGTTTCAATAATTTGATGTTCACTATCGGTAAGGTAATCATAATCAATCTCATCTAATGCAAAATCAGGATTTAACACCAAGTGAGAATTACTACTTAGCTTTAATCCACTTGGCAAAGCTGCATTCATTACATCACCAGGATTACATACATAATATTGCGAAATCCAATCCCATAATTGTAATTGCAATGGAGTTACTATAGGCTTTTCATCTAAAACAGATTCTATATATTTGGCAACATAATTACTTGGCGGATTCGTATGTACTTTATACACAATAGAGGTGTAGTATTTCGATTTACCAAATTGTACGACCACTCGTTTTCCAACAGCTATTTCAGAATTAAATATTTCGGGAACACGATACGTAAATTTATTAGCCACCGAGTGTGGCACAATTACATCTATGAATAATGTTTCATTTACCATTAGCTAATTAAGGCAGCCAAAATAATTCCAGCTACCATAGATAGAATTTTAGAAATATTATAACGATGGTTTTCTCCCGTTTCAAACATAATAGCTGTGGATATATGAAGGAAAATACCTATCACTAATCCAAACGAAAGCTTTAAGAAACCATCATAATTTTGTACACCAATGGTATTTAACACATAGCTAATAAAACAGCCTAATGGCGCCATTAAAGCAAAACCAAGTAACAATACAAAAGTTTTAAGTTTAGATGTTTGATGATCGATTAATAGGGTTACAAATGCTATGGCAATTGGAATATTATGAACTGTAATCCCGAAAATTAGTGATTCCTGGGTGGTTAACATACTATGAGTAGGTGATTCAATTATACCACTTTGATAAATTGGTAAACCCTCTAATAACGAATGAAGGTATAAACCTACAATCATACTTATAGGCAAATGTTTATGACAGGATTCAGAATGTGCATGTGTATGCCCATGTTCAATTCCAGTACTAAAATATTCTAAAATAATTTGAATAAAAAATCCAGCTATGATGCACAAACCAATTGTTTTATAATTTGAACCTTCGTAACTCTCAGGTAAAAGGTGAGTAACAGAAATAGTAAATAAATAAGCCGCACTAAACGCCAATAAGAATCGTAGGTTTTTTCCTTTAATTTTAAGTGAAAGAAAAAGCAAGCCCGTTATTAGTACAGGTAGTGCTAGATATAATGTAATAAGCCACAAATTCATATCTTTTGCATAATTAAAATTAGTCTTGGAGATTTTTCAGGATTAAAAGTTGTTAAGTGATAATCTCCAAAAACATACTTTATACTCAAATTAGCTTTGGAGGCTAGGTCATCGAAATATGATGTATCAAACAATTTCACGCGTTCTTCAAAATGATAGGTTTTTCCATTATCCACAAAATCAATCTGCTTGATAACTGTATTATTCTCAATCATTTTATTTATTTTAAACTCAATGCCATCAATTAACTTAAGGTCACTTGGTTTAAATAGTTGTTGAACATAATTGGCATTAAGATAATCAAACACAAAATACCCATTTGGCTTTAAGGCTTTTTTCACCGCATTAAATACCTGTTCATCATCATACGTTTTCTCGAAATACCCAAAACTGGTAAATAAATTAAATACTACATCAAAATAATTAATTCTAAATAACTTCCGCATATCGTGTTGATAAAACTCTAAGCCAACAGATTGATGATGTTGTTTCGCATAATTGATGCTTTGTTCAGATAAATCAGTACCTATAACCTGAAAACCTTTTTTATGCAAATAATTACTATGTCTGCCTCGTCCACAACACAAATCCCAACATTTAGCTTGATACTCTAATTTTAAATAATGAGATATATTATCTAAAAACAGAGCTGCCTCTTTATCATCTCTATGTTTATATAATGTATGATAATAAGAAGTATCAAACCAGGAAGAAAACCATTCTTGTTGCATAGTTTACAAAGTTACTAAAACAAAAACACCGAACATAAAGTTCGGTGTTTTTGTTAAGAAATTACACGGAGCATTTATTTTGCAATAACTCTCACATATTGATAAGGACCATATTTTTGTTTATTTTGATAATCGGTTGCGTAAACTGGCCCTCTAACAGCCCAAATTTTCACAAACTCAATTTTAGAAGCATCACCACCTTTAGCAGTTACTTCAGCTTTAATTTTTTCTTCCATCTTATAAGCACGAGACTCCGCTAATTTTCTATTGTTTCCTTCAAATAAACGCGTTGGAACTTGTGATGCACTTGACATAATGCGAACCTCTGGGTTACATTCTTTTGTTTTAGAAACAATCGCCTCAATTAAAGTATTCCAATCTGCTTTTTCTTCAATCTCATCTACATTATAATCAAATCTTTGCTTGAATTTTACTGGAGCACCACAAGCCATGTCAATTGGTTTAGAATTGTAAGTATCTTCTTTTGGTTGTTCTTTACCAGTTGACTTACCGCCTTCTAAATACAATATTTGCGATATTGTTTTACTACCTTTAATATCAACGGTATTAAACTTAATTTCTTTAGATTTTTTACCATCTTTTTCGGCTACTAAAACGTATAATTTATCTGGTTTTAAAGAAACTGCTTTTTTACTTCCAGTTTCATCAGTATCATACACTTTCTCATCACCACCTTTTTCAATTAAGGTAATCTTTGCGCCAGAAATTGGATTTTTATCTTTTGGATTATTAAATACACTTGTATTTAATACAATACCATTAGTATTAGAAACAGTACCTAAAAGATTCACAGGATCTAGGTTAATGGCTTTTTTAATTTCTTGATATGAAATTTCATTAGACACCATTATATCCTCTGTATAAAATTCTTGTCCTGCTGCTTGGTAAGAGAACGTATAATTTTTACCAGGCGCTAAAATTGAGGCAAAAGTTCCATTTTCCTTTGGTCTATATTTTCCAACAATTTGCCCCGATTCTTTATCTGTTACAAGCACCATTAAATCGTCTGGTAATTTCTGTCCAGTTGCTGGAATAATAGAACCTTTAAATAAAACCAATGGTTTTTCTTTAGCTTCTGGAATATACATGGAATAAATATCTTTTTCTCCAAAGCCACCTGCTTTATTAGAAGAAAAATAAGCTCGTTTACCATCTAATGAGGTTGTAAAGAATACGTCGTCATCTGTTGTATTAATTGGATAACCCATATTTACAGGTTCTGAGAATTTTCTATCTTCTTCGATGGTTGAAGTAAATAAATCAAATCCACCAATTGTACGATGACCGGTAGATGCAAAAATAAATGTTACACCGTCAGGATGAATAAATGGACCATCTTCATCATGCTTTGTATTTATAGTTGGGCCTAAGTTTAATGCTTTACTCCAAGCACCATTTGGTAACTTAACACAACGGTAAATATCTCTTCCTCCTTGTCCACCTGGTCTATCTGATACAAAATATAAGGTATTATTATCTGCACTTAAGCAAGCATGTGTTTCCCAATATTTTGAGTTTACATCAGAACCAAAAGTTTGTAAAGGCCCCCAATTTACACCATCCCAATTACTATAATAAATATTTCCGCCTCCATTCGCCTCATCGTCTTTATATACAATTAAGATTTGCCCGTCTGCAGATAAACTAATTGAACCTTCGTGTCCATTACTATTTACAAATTGTCCTATTGATTTTGGCGAAGACCAAACACCATTTTCATTTTTATTAGAATAAACTATATCCTCGTAAAATTGGCCATCTGGAGTTTTTTCACCACCCGTACTAGTATTTCTTCTAGTGGTGTAAATAATTGTTGATTCATCTGCAGATAATACTGGGCTATGTTCTGGGTATGAAGAGTTAATACTATCCCCTAAATTATTAATAACTACATTAATTGGAGCCGCTACAACTTCTTTAGCATATTCACTTTGTTGTCTAAAATATGCTACCTCTTCTTTCATTGCTTTATCTTTAGCATAGTTGTTAGAAAAATTATCGTATTGCGCCATTGCTTCATCAAACTTATAATTAATATGAAGCGCTTTGGCATAATTATATATTGCTAAAGGAGGTGCCGATTTTTCTTTTGGATTATCTATCTCATAATTCTTTGAAATTTTTGTAATTGATTTTGCTAAGTATTTCTCGGCTAAGCCTTTATTTGTAGATGAGTTAAGATAACAATAACCCACGTAATAATTAATATTTGCCGAAGTTGAATCTTTTTTATAGGCTTCTAAAAAATTTTTAAGAGCCATATCATAGTTATTTTCGCCAATTAAAAATAAGCCTTCACGAAAGTAATCGCTATAAGAACCTGTAGGTAGCTGTGCTTTTAAATTATTAGAACCTAAAAAAGCAACAAGTATTAACAAATAAAATTTCTTCATTTTTTTAAAAAAGTCAAATCAAGCAACAAAAATATAATTTTTTTAGATAAATACTAAAATTTTTAAGATAAATGCCATTTAAAATCCATCTTAATTTTAACAGTTATAAAAAAAGCCCTATTACTAGGGCTTTTTAAAGAATTAAGATATTCTACTCATATCCCACTGTTCCATATAATCGGCTACTCTTCTTAAGAATGAACCGCCTAATGAACCATCTACAACGCGGTGGTCGTAGGATAATGATAAAAACATAAAATGACGAATGCCAATCATATCGCCTTGAGGCGTTTCAATAACAGCAGGTTTCTTTTTAATAGTACCCACTGCTAAGATTGCCACTTGTGGTTGAGCAATAATTGGTGTTCCCATTACATTTCCAAAACCTCCAACATTTGTGAGTGTAAATGTACCTCCCTGGATTTCATCGGGTGCCAGTTTATTTGCTCTTGCGCGAGTAGCCAAATCATTTACATCTTTTGTTAATCCAACTAAATTTTTGGTATCTGCATTTTTAATAACTGGCACAATTAAATTTCCAGTTGGTAAAGCCGCTGCCATTCCAATATTAATATTTTTACGTTTAATAATTTTTGAACCTGTTTGATCAACAGATACATTAATCATTGGAAAATCTTTAATTGCCTTAGCCACACACTCAATAAATAATGGAGTAAAGGTGATTTTTTCGCCTTCGCGCTTCTCAAAATCTTTTTTCACTTTATCTCTCCACATCACCATATTGGTAACATCGGCTTCTACAAATGATGTAACATGTGGCGACACATGTTTACTCATTACCATATTATCAGCAATGATTTTACGCATACGATCCATCTCAATTATTTCATCGCCTGCATTAACCGATACGGCAGGGCGTTGAACTAAAATAGTATGATCAGGTACACCAACAGTTGTTTTACTTGGTGTTGAAGCTTTTTCAGTTGCAGATACTGGCGCTGTTGCAGTAGTTGCTTGTTTATTTCTATTTGGTAAATAAGCTAAGATATCAGCTTTGGTAACTCTTCCATCTTGTCCGGTACCTTTAATGGCATCTAATTCAGCTAATGAAATTCCTTCTTCTTTAGCGATACTTTTCACTAATGGCGAGTAAAATTTATCTGAAGATGCGAAATTAATAGGCTCCTGAGTTGTTTGTACTGCAGCAACTGGAGTTTGTGGCTGTGCGGTAGCTACTGGCGCCGTTGTTTTAGGCGTTTCAGCAACTGGGGCTGTAGCATCTGATGATATAATTGCAATAACAGCACCTACTTGTACTACGTCATTTTCATTAAATAATTTTTTCACCAAAGTACCTTCAAATGGAGATGGAATTTCGGAGTCAACCTTATCAGTAGCTATTTCTAGTACCGTTTCATCAATTTTAACGGTATCTCCTTCGTTCTTAGTCCATTTAATAATGGTTGCCTCAGCAACACTCTCGCCCATTTTGGGCATTATTAATTCAAATTGAGCCATTGTTATTTTTAAAAGTAAATTGCAAAAATAAAGGAATATAGCTACTACGCAAATATTTATTGCACAATACTGCTAACTATCAGCTAACAGGCGACCACAAAAAAACAAAATCGTAAAAACAATTATTTGAATTAATTGATAAGTACATCAATAAATCCGATAGAACTTGATTTTTTAACGGTTAAGGATTTTGAATAATTTAGGATATTTTGAATTAAAATATCAGATGGCTCCTCGTTGCCAATATGTTGATTGACTATCTGAGGTTTGTTTTTAGAATTTTTTAAAATAGTAGAAACAAGAGTAGAAGTTTTTTGCATAGGCAGCTTTAGGGTTTAGTTTAATACCACAACGCACAATTTACCATTTTATTGTGTGCGCTTATTTTGTAATTTTAAGCCCAATTAGATTTTTAACTTTCTATTCACTCACATAATTTTCAACCAGCATGAAACTAGATATTTTAGCCATAGGTGTTCATCCAGACGATGTGGAACTTTCCGCATCTGGAACAATTTTAAAACACATTGCTTTAGGTAAAAAAGTTGGGATTTTAGATTTAACCCGTGGCGAACTAGGTACAAGAGGTAATGCCGAACTTCGTACTAAAGAAGCCATGGCTGCAGCTCAAATACTAGGAATTTCTGTACGCGAGCAATTACAAATGGCTGATGGCTTTTTTGAAAATAACGAAACTCATCTCAAACAAATCATTCACATTATCCGTAAATATCAACCCGACATTGTGCTTTGTAATGCAATCAATGACCGACATCCCGACCACGGACGTGCTGCCAAACTTAGTGCAGATGCTTGTTTTTATAGTGGTTTGATAAAAATTGAAACACATGATAATGGCTTAATGCAACAAGCATGGAGACCAAAAGCTGTTTATCATTACATACAAGACTATTACATAGAGCCTGATTTTGTTGTTGATATTTCTGCACACATAAACAAAAAACTAGAATCTATTATGGCCTATTCATCACAATTCTATAACCCAAATTCTACTGAACCCGAAACCCCAATTTCTGGAAAGCATTTCATCGAAAACGTAAAAGCTAAAGCAACTATTTTAGGTAGAATTATTGGAACAGATTATGCCGAAGGTTTTACCACTACACGCTACATAGGCGTAGAAAATTTATTTGATTTAAAATAAAAATATGGCAAGAATTATGGCAATAGATTATGGTAGTAAGCGCGTAGGCATTGCCGTAACCGATGTTTTACAAATAATTGCCAGTGGTTTAACCACTGTACATAGTAAAGATTTAATTCATTTCTTAGAAGACTACTTAAAAAAAGAAGATGTAGAATGTATTGTTGTTGGAGAACCCAAAACACTAAGTAATCAAGCATCTGATAGCGCAAGATATATCGAACCTTTTGTAACACATCTTACAAGAAAATTCCCCAAAATAAAAATAGCACGATATGATGAGCGATTTACCTCTACACTTGCCCATCAAACAATGCTGATGAGTGGTGTGAATAAGAAAAAAAGAGCTGATAAAGAAACCGTAGATATGATAAGCGCCACTATCATTCTACAAGATTATTTAAAATCTATTCAACATTAATCAAACTCCATTTTATTTAGAGCAACCAGCCTCTCTATAATCTTTCTTGGCATTTGGGTTTTCTAACACTTGAAATGACATGTATGGCTCACCAAATAATTTACAATACCTATCGGGGTTAATTTCTTTAGCTTTATGTAAAGCATCACTAAATGTGCGGCTATAAAATTTTTCTGGAAGATGCGAAGCAATAGAGATATAACTAAAAATTAAATCCTCGCTCACACCTTTAACATTTAAAAATGGTTCTAAAATAGTTGATGAATATTTAAAATCTTTTCCTCTAGTAAACACATAAGCCAATTTTAAGGCATTTTGCCAAGTAGCGTCTTTTATGTTATAAAATGTTTTAATTTTAGTAATACAAGCCTCTATTTGAGCTTCGGCATTCTCAACAGTATCTAATGATTCCATGATTTTAAATTGCCATTCGATATTTAAACCATCAACTAACTTTTTCTTAATTTTTGTTTTATACAAGGCATCAATTTCTTGTTGCATTTTACCCTGATATTCTTTAGAGCCGGTTGTACTATCTAATTTTATGGCACAAAAAATTCTATTGTATCTAACCACATCGTTTGTTGGATCTATCTTCTCTAATTTCTTTAATTCCTCATAATCATCCTCGTCGGCAATGCTATTATTACCTAAGTAATTAAAATACACTTTATTATTTAATAAATTAATGAACTGCGGAGTTTCTGGTATTGGCATATTATCTAATACATCATCAGTATATTTTTTAGCAATACGTTGTGCAGAAGCATACTCCATTATTTTATATGCTTGAGACATTTTATTAGCCTTTACAGCTCTATCAAAAGAAACGGTAGTAAAACGTTGTTCCTTACTTCCCGAAACATCATAAGTTACATCCATTACAATTTGCGCAAATCGTTGTTTAGATAAAGTAGGCTCAAGTTCTGATAATAAAGCTGCATCACTATTTATTTTTTTAATGGCTTTTGCTTTTCCCATTTTTACCAACTCATCATATTTTCCATCTTCCATTTCCATCTCAAATAAGTTCCAAGAATCTCTAGTTTCAATTACAGGTGTTATTTTATTTTGTTGCATACTTTGTAACACTTTTGTAACACTCTCTGCACGCTTACGTTGTAATTTTGCATTTGCTGTTGCATCACCCTCAATGGAAGAATAAGCGTAAATATATAACCCGTCAATAACAAAATCTGGTTCGTTAAGTGCCTTAATAAATGGTTCAATATCTTCGGGTTTAAACTCAGATTTATTTTTTTCAAATGGAATGGTAAAATTTAGAATTGAACTTTCAGAACGTGGTTCGAACGGAGGTTTTAACCCTACTGTAGAATCAGCAGGAATAATGCCTATTGGCGTATTACTTTCTTGCTCTCCACTCTCTAAATAGCTTCGTGTAACAGTTTTACAAACGTGTCCATCTTGTACTACAATTAAATTTAATTCATAAGGTCCGGTAATTTTTTTATTAAACTTACCCATTTCTACCTTTAACTTATTTATCTTAACTTTCTTTTTAGCCTTAGGATCGGGCTTAATGAGATTTTTAGAAAAAATTTGATCTTTAGAGATTACTTTCCCCATCACACCTTTATTTTGCAAATTATTATCTACAATATTATAATCTGCATTATCATATTGAGCGCGTTGCACTACATCTACAGCCAATCCATCTTTTGTTTTCTTTAGTAGCCTTTTTAAATCTTTTAAATTAGCGTACTCTAAATAAATTTTCCCATTCTCTACTTTCAATCCTTTTTGTAATACATCAAAATTCTTCCATTTTTCGCAGTTCTTACACACTTTTGAGTTAGGTGCTTGTAATTTTTTTGATTTAGTCTTAAAAGGAACAGCCCATTCTTTTTTCTTTTTAGCCCCTGTATTAAAACTATCATATCCCCCAAAAACCGCTGTTACTGCAACTTTTTTTCCATCTTTTTGCATTTCACATTTCACTCCAATAATCATATATTGAGGTTTGAGTAAAATTTCTTTATCCTTTTTATTGTTTTGCCAACGCACCCACACTACTTTAGCAACATCAGCCGTTTTATAGTTATCTCTACCTTTACTAACTGGTGCCAACATGGCTAACTCCTCACCTTTTTTAGTTCCACCTGCTTTTATTAAATTTTTTTGAGCTTTAGATTGATCAACCTTTGCTGCTCCATTTTTAGCAAAACTCTTTGCATCAATTGCTGCAGCATCTACTAATACCTGATTAACTTCAAAAGTGTCTAATCCATTCTGAAGCCTGAATTTATTCAATTCTCTAACTAAAATTCGAGGTAAATCATCAATATTAAAATTATCTTGTGCAATACATAAAAACGAGAAAAAAACAATTGAGGTAGTAAGTAATAATCGCTTCATAAATTATAGTTTAGTGGTAATAACAAATATTAAAAAAACGAATTATAGTTTTTGATTTGAGTATTCACAAAGTATCAACAAATGGCATTTTTTCTGTATTTCCTACTAAATTGAAATAGCAATGATTATATTCGTAACCAAATAAACCATTGAACTTATTGAGATGAAAAAAATCTTAGTTGCCAATAGAGGAGAAATTGCATTACGTGTGATGCGTAGTGCCAAAGAAATGGGCATAAAAACAGTAGCTATCTATAGCGAAGCCGACCGCAATGCTCCATTTGTACAATATGCTGATGAGGCCGTTTGTGTAGGTCCTCCGCCTAGTGCTCAATCCTATTTACAAGGTGATAAAATCATCGAAATATGTCAATCATTACATGTAGATGGAATTCATCCTGGTTATGGTTTTTTATCTGAAAATGCCGATTTTGTAAG
>JADLER010000037.1 GCA_020846025.1 Bacteroidia bacterium
TGGGCGGTAGTTGAACAAAAACATTTTGTAGAGTATGGTAAAAATGATATTGCAATTAATCATCTAACTTTTCATTTTACTATTGATGAAGCACTCCAAAATCAAAAACCTCATGTTTTATTAGCGTCTAGTGTTATTCCTTATTTTGAAAAACCTTATGTACTTATTCAACAATTATTAAAATATAATTTTGAATATATTATTATAGATCGAACGGCTTTTATAGATGACAATGAGGAGCGGATAACCAAACAAATTGTTCCAGAATTTATATATAAGGCATCTTACCCTGCTTGGTTTTTAAATGAAGAAAAATTTTTAAAAGCATTTTCTGATAAGTATGAATTGCTTAATAGTTTTCCTAGTGCCTTTGATGCAGATGGAATTTTAGAAGATGGGAAAAGAGTATATCGTAAAGGATTTTATTTTAGAAAAAAATAGGCTATGTATAATTTTGTTACATTATTTAATTCTGCTTATTTGTCAAGAGGTTTGGTGTTGTATCATTCTTTAATAAAACACTGTCCGCAATTCCATCTTTATGTGATTGCATTTGATGATGCCACGTATGATTATTTTCAAAAGTTTCCACAGCCACATTTAACGGCTATTTCACTTCAAGCATTTGAAGATGAAAAACTATTATCCATTAAAACAACACGCTCAGCCACCGAATATTGTTGGACATGCACACCATCAACAGTATTATATGCTATTAATACCTTTCAATTAAACCATTGTGTATATATTGATGCCGATATGTGTTTTTATGAGAATCCTAAGATTTTGTTTGATGAATGGGGTGATAAATCGGTTTTAATTACAGAGCATCATTATACAAAACCTTATGATCAGAGTGAAGAAAGTGGGAAATATTGTGTGCAATTTGTAGGGTTTAAAAATGATAAAGATGGCTTGATGGCACTTAATTATTGGCGAAATGCGTGTATTGAATGGTGCTATGCAAGAGTCGAGGATGGAAAGTTTGGAGACCAAAAATATTTAGATGATTGGACTACTCGTTTTAATAAAGTACATGTGATGGCACATTTAGGAGGTGGCATAGCACCTTGGAATATGCAACAATATTACTTCTCTAAATCAGGTCAACAAATTATTGGTAAGGAAATTATTACTGGAAATAAGTTTGAGGCTATATTTTTTCATTTTCATGGTGTTAAAATCTATACCGATCATATTGTTTCTTTAACTGGTGATATGTATGAAATGAATTCTGATGCTTTACATCTGTTTTATTTGCCTTATGTGTCAAAGTTAATGGAGGTTTCAAAACATGTTCATAAGCAAACGAAAAGACAATTTGATGCGAATGGAGCTAAAGAAAAATCACCTCAAAAACCCGAGAATTTTTTATCTTTGTTAAAATGGTATCTTTATGACATTAGACAAGATATTAAGAATATCAACGGAAAGCGAACGAAACAACGAATGAAATATAAACATTTTTATTACTGTAATGGCTAAAATAATAGATTTAAAAACATTTACTGATAAAAGAGGTAATCTTACTGTAGTAGAAAAAGTTTTGCCATTTGAAATAAAACGCGTTTTTTATATTTATGGAGTGGATGATTCTAAGCGAGGTGGACATCGTCATCATAAAACAATACAAGCAGCGGTGTGTATAAAGGGCTCTTGTAAAATTTATAATCATAATAATTTAAAGGAAGAGGTATTTGATTTAAATAGCCCAAGTAAATGTTTAATCTTAAATCCTGAAGATTGGCATACTATGTATGATTTTTCTGAAGATGCCATATTAATGGTTTTTGCATCTGAATATTTTGATCAAGCTGATTATGTTTTTGAACCTTATAACTCATGATAGATTACGAAAATTTACATCAATTAAATAAATCTTTATTTGATGAATATAAATTGGCCTTTAATGAGGTTTTAGAAAGTGGCTGGTATATTCTAGGAAATAAAGTTAAAGAGTTTGAACAACAATTTGCTCATTATTGTCAAACTAAATATTGTGTGGGAGTTGCTAATGGATTGGATGCCCTTCAATTATCTTTAAGAGCTTTTAATTTTCAACAAGGAAGTGAAGTGTTGGTTCCTTCAAACACCTATATTGCCACTATTTTATCGATAGTTGAAAATAAATTGCAGCCCATTTTAGTAGAGCCTAATATAGTAACCTATAATATAGATCCTACTTTAATTGAACGTCATATAACGCCTAAAACAAAAGCCATTTTAGTTGTTCATTTGTATGGCAAAATGTGTGATATGGATCCAATTATGGAAATTGCTAGAAAATACAATTTAAAAGTTATTGAGGATTGTGCTCAGTCACATGGTGCACAATACAAAGGTAAATACTCGGGTAGTTTTGGCGATTATGCGGCGCATAGTTTTTATCCAACCAAAAATTTAGGTGCCATTGGCGATGCGGGTGCTGTTACTACCCAAGATGCGGATTTGGCTAATCGCATAAAGGTTTTAAGAAATTATGGTTCTGAAGTTAAATATTACAATGAAGTGGTAGGTGTTAATTCTCGATTAGATGAGCTACAGGCAGCTTTATTAATAGTAAAATTAAAATATATAGAGAAGATAACTGCTCATAAAAGAGCTTTGGCCGACATTTATTTTAAAAACCTTAAATCTGATTTTGTTTTACCGCAATTACATTCAGATTATCATGATGTATTTCATATATTTAATGTAAGACATGAGAAAAGAGATGCGCTAAAAGATTATTTATTGAAAAATGAAATTAAAACAGAGATTCATTATCCTGTAGCACCGGTAAAACAAAATGCAATGAGAGGCATTATTGATAATCAAGTAACGCCAATTGCCGAGTTAATACATCAAACAACTTTAAGTTTACCAATTTCGTATTTTCATACGGAAGATACAATACATAAAGTGGTAGAAGTCATGAATAAATTTTAGAATAGTGCCAAAAATTTCAATCATAACTATTAATTATAATAATGCTACGGGTTTAGATAAAACCATTCGTAGTGTAATTAATCAAACCTACAAAGAATTTGAATTTATAGTTATAGATGGTCAATCTACTGATACGAGTGTTGATGTAATTAAAACGTATGAGCATTGTATAAATAATTGGGTTAGTGAACCAGATAACGGAATTTATGATGCACAAAATAAAGGGATTTTAAAATCAACAGGAGATTATTTATTGTTTTTGAACAGCGGAGATGTTTTAGCTGATCATAAAGTGTTAGAGAATGTAAGTGATAAACTTAATGGACGATCCTTTTATTATGGAAATTTGATTCTTGAATCTAATAGTCATATTATTGAACATAAAGCGCCTGAATTAATTGATGTGGATTTTATGCTAAATAGTACAATTTGGCATCCATGTGTATTTATAAATTCATCTCTCTTTAAGGAGTTTGGGTTATATAATACTACATTTAAAATTTGTGGAGATTATGAGTTTTTTATTCGTTGCTTATTAAAACCTAATATCACTACTCAATATTTAGATTTATTTATTACACAATTTGATGCTAATGGAATAAGTAATAATCCTCAACAAAACCAATTACAGACTGAGGAGAGAGAAAAAGCATGGAGAATGAATGTGTCGGAACTTATTTATGAGAATTTAAAACAACAAAACTCATTTAAAAGAAGTAAGTATGCAACTGTTATAAACCTCTTACAGAAATGGAGAGGTAAACCTAGATTTTAATGAGCATGTTGAAGACTATCAAGGAATATTTGTTTATGAGAAAAAAAAGATTGAAACAATCTTTTTTAAAATTGATACGAAACATAAAACGTTCATTATTAAAAAAGCAGATGATTGATTCAGAAAATTGTTTTGATGTTCCAATTATTATTAACAACCGAAATCGTTATACTTTTCTAAAATTAATGATTGAACAACTAACTTCTTTTGGTTATAAACACATTTATATATTAGATAACGATAGCACCTATCCACCATTATTAGAATATTATAAAACGGTATCTGCACAGGTTGTTTTTTTAGGTAGAAATGTGGGTTATAAGGCATTATGGGAAACAGAGGTGTTTGAACAGTTTAAAAAGCAATATTATGTTTATACAGATCCAGACATATTGATGCAAAATGATTGTCCAAATGATTTTGTTTATCATTTGTATAAGGCATTAAACCTATATCCGAAGGTTGAAAAAGCGGGCGTAGCCTTGAAGATTGATGATTTACCTGATAACTATTTATTTAAGAAAGAGGCTATTGAAAATGAAAGCATATTTTGGCAAAAAAAACTAGATGCTGAAATATATGATGCTCAAGTTGATACTACCTTGGCATTGTATAAGCCCTTTGCTTATGGTATTGCAGAGGAATGTAAAGCCATAAGAGTAGCTGGTAAACTTACTGCTCAACATCTAACTTGGTATTTGGATACTAACCATTTACCTGAAGAGGAGTTGTATTATAAGCAGTCTATAAAATCTAATTCGTCAGTTTATAGTGTTAAATGAGTGCATTGGTTTCAATATGTATCCCTACTTACAGGCAGACACTTTATTTAAAAAGATGTTTGGATTCGGTTGTTAATCAAGATTATGCAAATTTAGAGATTATTATTTCAGACGATTCTCCTGATGATACTGTAAAATTATTTCTTGAAACAGAATTCTCGAAACTTAAATACGATTACCATAAAAATGATTCGCCGTTAGGCTCACCTCGTAATTGGAACGCAGCAATTCAATGTGCTAATGGAGACTATATAAAAATATTACATCACGATGATTTCTTTACACAACCACATAGTTTAAGTATGATGGTAAATGAAATATCAAATACTCAATCTGATTTTCTATTTTGTCAAACTGATGTGTGGTACACTAATAAAAATACACATCGTATCCAAAGCGTTTCAAACAAACAATTCAGATTATTGAAACAATTCCCAGAATTGTTATTTTATAAAAATATAATTGGTGCTCCGAGTGTTATATTGCATAAGAACAAGAATGAATATAAATATGATGAAAACTTGAAGTGGTTGGTAGATGTTGATTTTTATTTGAATGCTTTTTTTTTAAAGGCCAAATGGTGTTATTTAGATAAACCATTAATTTCTACGATGCACGACGTTGAAGGTCAAATTACTGGATCTGTACTAAACGATAAGGATGTTCAGATAAGGGAACATCTTTTACTTTTTAATAAAATTAAACCACATATTTTTAATTTAAAAGGTGCAACTCAGTTTTTTGATAATCTGTTTTTTAAATATCAAGTTAAGAGTTTTAATGAACTTTATGATATAACGCCACATGCTGAAAATAACCGTGCTTTTTATGAAGAGATAATTGCTGGATTGCCAAATTTTCGCTTTTTCAAAAATTTCAGAAGACGTTTCTTTGAGAGTCGTTACAATAATTATATCTTTAAATTTGAACCATATATATGATTATTGTAAAACTCATAGGTGGATTAGGAAATCAAATGTTTCAATATGCGGCAGCCCGTCATTTATCGTATTTAAGAGATACACCTTTGCTTTTTGATACAAGTTATATTGACAAGGAACCAGCAGGTGCCTATACTAAGCGCCAGATGGAATTAGACGCTTTTAATATTCAAATACAGAAAGCTACTCAGTCAGAAATAGATTTTTTTGATATACCACATTCCAATAAAATAACACGTAGTTTGCAACGAAATTTCCCATTTTTTTTTAAGAATTTGTATGTTGCAGAAAGTGGTTCCTCTTTTAACAAAAAATTCTTTAATTTTCCTAAAAACACATATTTGGAGGGATTTTGGCAAAGTGAGAAATATTTTTTAGCCATTAGAGAAATTATCTTAAAAGATTTTACGTTAAAAAACACATTAGAAACTGAATATGAAAAATATTTGCATCAAATTCAATCGTTAAATGCTGTATCGTTACATGTACGACGTGGTGATTATGTTTCAAATGAATTTGTAAAGCAGCATCATGGTAATTTACCTTTTTCATATTATCAAGATGCTATTAGGTTCATAAGTAAATATCATTCTAATTTGGATGTATTTGTTTTTTCTGATGATATTACATGGTGTCGTTCTCATCTTAATTTGGAGGTCAATACACAATTTGTCGAGAATCTTTCTGGTTCTAATCCTCATTCTGAGATGTATTTAATGTCAAAATGTAAACACCATATTGTAGCGAATAGTAGTTTTAGTTGGTGGGGAGCATGGTTAAATACCAATCCATCTAAAATTGTTGTGGCCCCAAGACAATGGTACGCTGATAGTAAATTAAATACTAACGATTTAATTCCAAAGACGTGGAAAACACTTTAAATACAGGATCACCAGTGGTGTCGGTTGTGATGTCTGCATATAATGCAGAGAGTTTTCTACATGAAGCAATTGAAAGCGTTTTAAATCAAACATTTCAGCAGTTTGAGTTAATTATTATCAATGATGGCTCTACTGATTCTACTTTATCAATTATAAAATCATTTCAAGATCATCGTATTAAAATAATTGAAAACGATAAAAACAGAGGCCTTATTTATTCTTTAAACAAAGGCATTGAATTATCTAAAGGAAAGTATATTGCTCGAATGGATGCAGATGATATTTGTATGCCTAGTCGTTTAGAGAATCAAGTTCGGATGTTTGAATTAAATCAGAATGCTGTTATTGTTGGTAGTAATTATTATTTGTTATATCAATCAAAACTCAAACATATCAAAAATCGAAATGACAGTGATTATCAAAAAGCAGTATTGATTTTTACGCCTTGTTTTTGTCATCCAACGGTAATGATGAAAAATATATTTTCTCAATATAATTTATCGTATCATCCTAACTTTTTACATGCTGAGGATTTTAAATTATGGACTGATATGGCACAATACGGCACGTTTTTAAATGTTGCAAAACCATTATTAAAATACCGTCATCATACAAAACAAGTGAGTAATCAATATCACGAGAACCAATTGAAAATTAGTAGTGATATCAGAAGCGCTTATTTGCAAAAGCTGGGGTTTAAAATCACTGATGAACAACTAAATATAATTAATCTAATTGGAGATAATATTTTCATTAGAACATTAGAATCATTAGAAGCAATTGAAATGGTTCTACTTTTATTACATAAACAAAATAATACGCTGCAAGTGTTTAATACGACCTCATTCTCAACTTTTTTATTAAAATTTTGGTTTGACTCCTGTGGTAATACCTCCTTAGGTTTAACTGCTTATCATTTATTCTTTAAATCACAAATCGCATCACTTTCTCATGTTACTTCACGACAAAAATTAATTTTATTTGCTAAATGTTGTATTAGAAGGTTTAATTAATTTCTTTTACGAATTCTATAACCCTTGATAAATCAGTATTTTTAAAAATATTTTAAAAAATATTTGGAGATATAACTTTTTATACTTTAACTTTGTCCCGAATTATTTCCCACCCATGTGTGTTATAATTTATAAAGAAGTGGCGAGAGAATAGGCTCGATGACCCACTGGCAACCAACTAAAAGTTCTGATAAAACAGAATTGGAAAACCGGTGCCAAATCCTACTCCGATGAAAAACGGAGACAAATAAATTAAATAATTAAAGAACATGAAACACACAACTGCAACTAAAATCCTAAAATCTCAAAAGCTAGATTTTAAAAAGGTATTAAATTCTTCGTTATTTTCATCATTTATGATATCTTACTGTATGTGCTGTTGTTGCATGTGCTAGTATATCCTTTTTATTTCGTGGGTATTTCTATTGACTTTTAGTTAGTCATGAAACTTGCAGATGGTAGCCTATTCCATCATTATTACAAATCAAATAACCTTTTATGTTGTGATACAAGCGCGCGGTATTAATAACATAAAGCAATCAACAAATAATAACAATTAAAAAAATAAAATTATGTCAACACAACAATTAAAATTCGAAACATTACAACAACATGCTGGTCAAGAAATAGATCCTGTAACGGGTTCAAGAGCTGTGCCAATCTATCAAACTACATCTTATGGATTTAAAAGTAGTAAACATGCCGCTAATTTATTTGGCTTAAAAGAATTTGGGAATATTTATACTCGTATTCAAAATCCTACAACCGATGTGTTTGAGAAGCGTATCGCCGCATTAGAAGGAGGTGTAGCTGCCTTAGCTGTTTCATCTGGTCAGGCAGCACAATTTATTGCTTTAAATAATATTTTAAATTCAGGTGATAATTTTGTGACATCACCTTTTATTTATGGTGGTACGTATAATCAATTCAAAGTAGCCTTTAAACGCTTAGGTATCGAAACTCGTTTTGCTAAAAATGATACAGCAGAAGAGTTCGAAAAACTAATTAATGAAAAAACAAAAGCCTTATATGTTGAAACAATTGGTAATCCTAGTTTTAATGTGCCTGATTTTGAAAAATTAGCATCATTAGCTAAAAAATACGAATTGCCTTTGGTAGTTGATAATACCTTTGGAGCTGGTGGTTATTACTTTAAACCTTTAGAGCATGGAGCACATGTAGTAGTTGCATCGGCAACAAAATGGATTGGGGGTCACGGTACAACCATAGGTGGTGTTATTATTGATGGAGGAAATTATAATTGGGGAAATGGTAAATATGCTCAATTTAGTGAACCCTCTGAAGGATATCATGGCTTAAAATTTACAGATGTTTTTGGTATTAATAATCCATTAGGCTTGCCAAATATTGCTTTTATTATTAGAGCAAGGGTAGAGGGGTTACGAGATTTTGGTGCAGCCCTTTCTCCTCAAAATGCTTTCTTGCTTTTGCAAGGATTAGAAACTTTGTCGTTAAGAGCAGAGCGTCATGCTTATAATACATTAGAATTGGCTAAATGGTTAGAGAGTTTAGAGGCAGTTGAGTATGTGAACTATCCAGGATTAATAAGTTCTAAATCTCACAACATTGCTAAAAAATATTTAAAAAATGGATTTGGTGGTGTGTTATCATTTAAACTTAAAGCAGGTAAAAATGCAGCAGATTTCTTAGTTAATAATTTGCAACTTGTTAGTCATCTTGCAAATGTTGGCGATACAAAGTCTTTAATAATACATCCTTCTTCTACTACGCATGAGCAATTATCATTATCTGAACAATTATCAGCGGGTGTTGAACCTGGCTTGTTACGTGTTTCTGTGGGTATTGAACACATAGATGATATAAAAGCAGATTTTAAACAAGCTCTTGAAAAATTACAGAAAGTTAAAACAGAGGAATTAGAGCTTCTTTTAAATTAATAAACTAAAAATTATGAGTCATAAATTATTAGTTCACAACAAAAGATTTCTATTAGAAAGTGGCTTGTCACTTCCTAAATTAGAAATTGCCTATCACACATTTGGTAAGTTAAATGCTGAAAAAAGTAATGTAGTTTGGGTAGCTCATGCACTTACTGCAAATAGCAATGTGTTTGACTGGTGGCAAGGATTATTTGGAATAAATGAATTGTTTAATCCTGATGAATATTTTGTGGTGTGTGCTAATAATTTAGGCTCTTGTTATGGAACAACAGGGCCACTTAGTATTAATCCAGATACAAACCAGCCATGGTATGCTTACTTTCCTGAAATTACAACAAAAGATATGGCTAATGCCCTTCAACTATTAAAAGAGCATCTTGGAATTGAAAAAATTCATACTTTAATCGGTGGTTCGCAAGGAGGTCAAATTGCCTTAGAGTGGTCATTGCTTCAAAAAGATATTTCAGAGCACCTTATTTTAATTGCAACCAACGCTCAACATTCATCATGGGGTATTGCATTTAATGAATCGCAACGTTTGGCAATTAAAGCCGATAGAACCTATTTTTCTAATTCACCACAAGGAGGAGCTAAAGGACTTAAGGCAGCAAGAAGCATTGCTTTGCTAAGTTATAGAAGTTATGATACTTATCAAAATACACAATCAAGTGATAAATATTCAAATAACTATGCGGCTTCGTATCAACGTTACCAAGGAGAAAAATTGGTTAATCGTTTTAATGCTTATGCTTATGTTAGATTATCAGAAGCGATGGATTCACACAATATTTCAAAAAATAGGGGAGATAATGTTGTAAATGTATTAAAAGCTATTAAGGCTAAAACATTGGTTATAGGATTAAAAACAGATATATTATTTCCTACATCAGAACAACGATTTATTGCCAATAATATTAAGGATTCTGTATATAGTGAAATTGATTCTTTATATGGACATGATGGTTTTTTAATTGAAACAAAACAATTAACGGAGCATATCAAACAATTTTATCAATCAAATACAATTAAAATTAACGAAGCAGTTATTTAAAAATAAATAGATTATGAGTAAAAAATTAAAAATTGGATTATTTGGTTTTGGATGTGTAGGTCAAGGTCTATATCATGTATTAAAAAATAGTACAGGCTTTAAAGCAGATATTGTTAAAATTGCTGTTAAAGATAAAGCTAAATTAAGAACGGTTGAACCATCATTGATTACGTATAATAAATGGGAGATATTAGAAAATCCAGAAATTGATGTCGTTGTGGAGTTAATTGATGATGCTGATGAAGCTTTTCAAATTGTAAGCGAAGCCTTAAGAAGAAGAAAACATGTAGTTACAGCTAATAAAAAAATGTTAGCCGAACATTTAGAAGAATTATATCATTTACAATATGAATATAATGTTTCTTTATTATACGAAGCAGCTGCATGTGGAAGTATTCCAATTATTCGATCTTTGGAAGAGTATTTTGATAACGAGGAACTGAAAAAGGTTTCTGGTATATTTAATGGGACAACAAATTATATTTTAACCAAAACATTAACTGAAAACTTGACCTATCAAGAGGCATTGTGTCAAGCCAAGGATAAAGGTTTTGCTGAGTCTAATCCAGTAAATGATGTGGAAGGATTTGATCCTAAATTTAAAGCAATAATCATTGCATTGCACGCCTTCGGGTTAATTATTAAACCGAGTGGGGTGTTAAACATTGGGATAACTACTTTACAAGAGATTGATATAAAATACGCTAATGAAAAAGGATATAAAATTAAATTAACACCACATATTCATCATATCACCCGAGATAAAGTTTCTGTATTTGTAGTTCCGAGTTTTATAAAATCACAAAATCATTTATTTAATGTAGATAACGAGTTTAATGGTGTAATTGTAGAAGGCAAGTTTTCTGGCGAACAGTTTTTTCAAGGAAAAGGTGCAGGAAGCTATCCTACTGGAGCAGCTGTTTTATCTGATATTTCAGCATTATCTCATGGTTATAAATACGAGTTTAAGAAATATACGCAAAATCAAATTCTGAGTTTCTCCAATGATGTTATACTCGAAGTGTATTTTAGATATAATTCACCTAATGATTTGCAATACCTACATTTTGAGGAAATAACTGAGAAATATTCTAGTGACAGTTATTATTATGTAATTGGAAAAATTCATCTTGAACATTTAATTGGGTATCGGGAATATATTCTTACAAACAACCTTTTTATTTCGCTAATAAATGAACGAGTAGAAATCTCAAATGACGAAAAACTTAAAAAGAGTTTTAAAAAGGAATTTCAGATTTTCTAAAAGGAATTTAGGTATTTTTAATTCGGTAGTTATTTTGTAGAATCAGCGATTTACGAATTAATATTTGAGTGAAATGTAGTTTAAACGCTTGATATTTATTAGATTTGCACCTATTCGCTAATTATAAAATATGAGCCGACAGTTTGATTATTTAGACTTTTTAGAATCTGAGGCAATACATATACTGCGCGAAGTGGCTGGTCAGTTTGAACGACCTGTTTTATTATTTAGTGGAGGAAAAGATAGTACTGTTTTAGTACACCTAGCGCTCAAAGCATTTCGACCAGGTAAATTTCCTTTCCCTTTATTACATATTGATACAGGGCATAACTTTGAGGAAGCCATTGTGTTTAGGGATCAACTGGTTAAACAAATTGATGAAAAATTGATTGTTCGTTATGTAGCGGATACTATAAAACAACATAATTTGCAGGATGCTAAAGGTAAGTTCCCAAGTAGAAATGTTTTACAAACAAATACTTTATTAGATGTTATTGAAGAATTCAGTTTTGATGCTTGTATAGGTGGTGCTAGACGTGATGAAGAGAAAGCAAGAGCCAAAGAACGTGTGTTTTCTGTACGAGATGAGTTCGGTCAATGGAACCCTAAATCGCAACGCCCAGAATTATGGAATATTTACAATGGGAAAATCAATAAAGGCGAGAATGTGAGAGTGTTTCCTATTAGTAATTGGACAGAATTAGATGTTTGGAATTATATTAAACGAGAACAGATTTCACTTCCTTCTATTTACTTTACTCATGAACGTGATTGTATTGTGTTAAATAATGGGCAATTAATGAATGTTAATCAATTTATAAAAGTAGATGAAACAGATATAATTGCTCGTAAGAAAGTAAGATACCGTACAGTAGGCGATATGACTTGTACAGCGGCAATTGAAAGTGAAGCATATACGATAGATGATATCATTAAAGAGTTGGAAAATACTAAAATTAGTGAAAGAGGTGCTACGCGAATGGATGATAGAATCAGCGAAGCTGCAATGGAGGATAGAAAGAAAAACGGATATTTCTAAACGAAGAGTAATTAATGAATACTAAATTACATATTTTATTTATATAAATAACCAATGGAATTACTTAGATTTTTTACTGCAGGAAATGTTGATGATGGAAAAAGTACACTCATTGGTCGTTTGTTATATGATAGCCAATCCATCTCAACAGATATTATTGAAACATTAACTAAACAGAGTAAGGCTATAAAGGAAGATAATACGTTTAATTTAGCTTTATTAACAGATGGATTGAGGGCAGAAAGGGAACAGGGTATTACAATTGATGTAGCCTATAAATACTTTACCACATCAAAACGAAAATTTATTATAGCTGATACACCAGGACATGTACAATACACACGTAATATGTTTACAGGTGCATCATTAGCTCATGTAGCTTTACTATTAATTGATGCCAGGCATGGTATAACTGAACAAACAAAACGACATGCAGTAATCTCATCTATTCTGCGAATACCAAATGTATTGGTGTGTATAAACAAAATGGATTTAATTAATTATAGTGAACATAAATTTAATGAAATAAAAGATGAATTCATGAAATTTGCACATCAATTGAATTTATCAAGTATTACATTTATTCCAATGAGTGCCTTGTTGGGAGAAAATGTGGTAACACAATCTAATAAAATGGATTGGTATAGAGAAAAGTCGTTATTAGATTATTTAGAAACTGTTGAAATTAATTCGTCTCAAAAAACACTGTCATCTAGATTTCAGGTACAATATGTTATAAGGCAAGAGACTGATGTTGTACATAACTATAGAGGCTATGCAGGGAAAGTTCTATCAGGTAAATATTACGTAGGACAAAAGGTAAAAATACTACCTGGGAATTATGAATCAGAAATTTCTTGTATCGAAATGAACCAACAAAAAGTTATAGAAGCTTCTTCAAATTCTTCAATAATTATTCAATTAAAAAACGATATAGATGTAGGTAGAGGTTGTTCAATAATTCCTTTTAATGAGTTTCCATTTACAAGCAATGAATTTACTGCAATTTTGTGTTGGATGGATAATTGTTCGTTTGTAAAAGGCCAAAAATTTTATCTTCAACAAAATTCGTTTAGAACAAAAGCAATTATTAAAGAAATTGTTTTTAAAATTAATATTCATTCCTTTGAACCAAAAGAATGTGAATCAGATATTCAATTAAATGATATTTGTAAAGTTGTAATTAAAACAGCTGAACCAATGTGTTTTGATAGCTTTAAGGAGAATACAACCACTGGTGCATTTATTCTAATAAATGAAGCCACAAATAATACTATTGCGGCTGGAGTGATAGAATAATTCATGGATGTTGTTTGAAACATAAAAAAGCCTCTAACCAATGGTAGAGGCTTTTATATGCGTTGGATTATACATTTAATGATTAATAATTAATTTTAGTGTAGTTTCTTGATTTTCTATTTCTAGTCTAATAAAATAAACTCCTGAAGGAATATGTTTAGTTTCAAAACTAAATTGTTGGTGGCCTTGTTCGTATTTAGCTTCATGAATTATATCAGTAACTTTTTCTCCTAATACATTACACAAAGTAGCTTTGATATTTGCAGTAATATTTAAGTCAAACGCAAGGTAACTTAATTGTGTAGATGGATTTGGATAAAGATTGATAGTACCTTTTATTTGGTTTAAATGATGAATAGATGAAGTAACACCAGTTGGATTTATGTACATTGAATCTACCACAAAATCAAGATTGTTAAATGTTGTAGAGCCAGTACTTATAACACGATGGTAAGTGCTACTTGTATCAAGCCCAGGAATATCTACCATAATAAAATACGATTCGTTGGTTAAATTATCAGGTAATCCTGTTAAAGTGTATGTGCCGTTCACATCAGTAGTTGTTTGCACTAACATTTGCCCTCCGGGGTTGCGACCTCCTTTTACAATGATACCTCTAATAGGTTGTCCTGGGGCAGTTGGCTTAAATTCATCAAAGGCTAATCTTAGTCCAAAGCCTATTCCTTCAGTAATTGTCCCGCTTAATTGACCAGAGCCAGGTGTAAATGTTTCTAATGGTATGATTTTAATATTTTGATTAGTATTATTTGCACAACCATGAGAAATAATAGTTGCATCTTGCCAAGTTATGGAACTATCGGCATACGTTATTTGTAGATTAGTTGCAGTAGGTGTTGCTCTAATTACATATTGTCCACTATCAACACTAGTGAAATTATAACTACTAGCTAGTGGAACAGAAGTTAATGAATCCCATTTACTTAAATATAATGTATATTTATAAAGCGTTACATCACCTGAGGTTACACCTGCTGTATTTGTAATAGTTCCTCCAATGTTTTTATTTGAAATAATATTAATAGATCTTGTTTCTGTACCAATACAACCATTTATATCTGTAACTGATAATGAATAAGTGGTAGTTAATGTAGGATTTGCAACTACAGACGCTGTATTTGTTGAATTTAATCCAGCTGATGGTGTCCAGTTATAATTGTATGGTGGAATTCCCCCACTAACATTAGAACTTAAATTAGTACTTGAACCTTTACATAAATTGAAATTCCCAGAAATATTTGGAATTATGGCAATTGGTTGATTAATCGTGGCAATTGCGGTATTTGTACAACCATTAGTAGCTGTTACCTGTAATGTATATATGCCAGCACATACATTAGTAATATTTGCTGTAGTTTGTGATGTAGGTAACCAAAAGTAAGAAGATGCAGGGATTCCTGTAACAGTAGATGTTATGGAGCCATTACATGAGCCAAAGCATAAAGCATTATTGGGAGAGAGAGTTATATTAGGTGTAATTGTATTTTGAGTAACAATAGTAGTTTCAGTTGATGCACAACCATTAGCCGAAACAGCAGTAAATGAATATGTACCAGGTAAATTTACAACAGCATTTAATGTCGCACCTCCAGAGACAACTCCAGACCCTGACCATAAATAGTTAATGCCACCAATTACAGTAGCAGTAAGTGTATTTGTAGTGATTGAACAATTTAAGGAGGCTGTGTTTAATGAGATGGTAGGGTTTGGATATACAGTAATACTTATTGTAGGGGCACTAATACAACCATTATTATCAATGACCTGGGCTGTATAATTTGTGCTTAAAGTTGGGTTAGCAATTACAACAGAAGTATTAGTTGAACTCAACCCCGTAGGTGGTGTCCAATTGTAAGAGTAAGGAGGTGTTCCTCCAGTTGCAGTTACTGTGAGTGTGGTGTTTGAACCAATGCATATATTGGAGTTGCCATTTACAACTGCTGTTAAAGGGGGTGGTGAACTTACAGTAACAGTTTTGGTAACAATACATCCTGATGCATCAGATACATTTAAGCTATAAGTACCAGCGCACAATCCAGTAACACTTGGCGTAGTTTGACTTCCAGGCATCCAATTATAAGTATATGGTAAAATACCTCCAGTTACGTTACTTGCAACAATTCCATCGCAAGAACCTTGACAGGCAGTGTTAGTTTGTGTGGTATTGGCTATAACATTAATAACAGTTAGAGTAACCGTATTAGATGCTAAATTATAGCATCCATCATTTACTATACATCTTATATTGTTTTGATTTAAACTTGGATTAGTTAAAACTGACAAAGTAGAGTTAGTGGCGTTTGAATATGGTGAAGTGGCATCTGCAAAAAATAATGAATTACGAACTTGCCACTGAAATGATGCCCCTGTTGCTCCACATGTGAAACTTCCATTGGCACCATTACAAACTGTTTGGGAAACTGGTTGGCTATCTATATTATAACTACCAACTGAAGTGCGAACACTTCCTTTAGAACCTGTATAATCATAATAGTAAAAATAAGGATAACCACTGCCATCAATATCTATATTTACAAGTGAAGTACTTGTAGAAGTGGTAACATTTGAGAGAATTAAATCGAAATTACCGCTTCCACTATTATATTTATAAACATCTGGGTAAGGAGGAGTTGTGGGAGTAGAGATAAATAATGGATTGTCATTAGGATCTATTGCTAAATCAAAATATCCTTGAACAGCACTTCTTCCTGAATGAGTTGAACCTACTTGAGACCATGATCCTGAAGTGTATTTATATACAGATAAACCACTCGTTTCTGTGTAACCCAAAAAATAATCATTAGAATTTTTACCAATTTTAATTATACCATTTGTAACCGTAGATGTACCAAAGCTTCCTATTGAGTTCCAATTAACACCATCAAACTCTTGAACTTCAAGTTTACCTGAGTTATCAATATCTTGATACACAACAATAGGATTTCCACCATAATTAACTGCAATTGAGTTATATTGTGCTTGCCCTGCAGATACGACGCCAGAGCCAACATTATCCCAAGTACTTAATGTCGAATTCCATTTTTTTACAGTTGTTGCATTTCCATTTGACACATCTGAATATGCAACATATTCAATACCTAACGTATCGAACGCTAAAGCAAAATTATTACCAACATTTGAAGAAATGCTACTTCCCTGTTGAATTAATGTAGAACCTGATAAATAATACAAAAGTGGAGTTTTAGAGCCAGCATCATCACGCACTATAATGGATACTTTACCTGTTCTACTAATAGCTATATCTGTATTTACATTACATGAAGTAGCAAGAGAAGCTTGCAATGTCCATGTAGAAACTGTTTTTCCTTTCCATAATTCTGTTTTGCCTGAGTTGCCTTTACCTAACAATACATAAATATCGCCATTAGGTGCAACTGCCATAGATTGATTTTGTGGATTAGTTAAAAAGCCTAATGCCCCTACTTGATCTCTTGAACATTGTGAAAATAATTTTAAACTGAAACTCAGTCCTAAAACAATAATACTTAATAAATATTTTTTCATACTCTTAAAATTTTAAACGACTAAATATAAATAAAATAGTTGTTAAATTTTTTTATAGAATAAAGAATTAAAATTTAACTAAAAAATTTAGTCTAAATACATGCTTATTAAGCCTTCTGGTGAATTAAATTGAATGGTTTTTTCGTCATCATTAATTTCTTCAATTAAATCTTCATTAAAAGGTAAGATGATTTCTTTACCACTTGGGTGAACAACCAAGGCTGTAATATTTTGTGTTTTTTCATCTATATGTTGTATCACACCAATATTACCATAACTAGTATCAATTATGCTATAACCAATAAATTCTTGGTAAGATTCCTCGTCTTCTAAAATAAAATTAGGTAATACAGATACTTTTTTTCCTACTAAGTTTTTAGCTAAATCTATTGAGTTGATAGTTTCTAATTTTAATAAATAACCCTGATTGATGGCATTACATTCTTGTACAAAATAAGGCACCTGAGAACCATTTAGAGTAATAAACAAAGAAGTGAGATTACTGTTTATATCTATATAATCTAATAAACGTAAAACCACTTGCCCTTTTAAGCCATGTGTTTTACTAATATATCCTACCTCTTTTGTTTCCATATATTAATCTTTAGTTTCATTACCAAATTCAAATTTTGGGAGTGCTAATTTATATTTAACAGCACTAACCCTCACTATTATTATTATACTAATGCTCACTATCTCTGCTATATTATTATCTAGTTTAAAATAGTGTAAGAACACATAAGCAATTGCCCCAATAATACACGCAGTAGCATAAATTTCTTTTGCAAAGATTAATGGAATTTCATTTAATAAAGTATCTCTTATAACACCACCAAATACGGCACTTACTAAACCTAAAATCACAGCCGCATAAGGGTTTACGTCCATTTCTAAACTTTTCTCTACACCTACAATGGTATATATAGCAACGCCAACTGTATCAAACAAAAAAAGTGTACGATATAGTTTCACTATATAATTTTTGAAAAATAAAGTAAAGATA
The DNA here is from genome assembly GCA_020846025.1 of Bacteroidia bacterium. Classification (GTDB taxonomy): domain Bacteria; phylum Bacteroidota; class Bacteroidia; order B-17B0; family Aurantibacillaceae; genus UBA4416. The sequence goes on from JADLER010000037.1 coordinate 18,442, forward strand.
AATGCCACGAAAATTGTGATAAGAATATTGCCATCATTTAACCAAGAAATTGGGTATGCTCCGAGCATCATGTCTCGTAAGGTGCCGCCGCCAATGGCGGTTAAAAAGCCTGTAAAAAAAACACCAAAATAATCATGGTAATGTTTTTTGTCTCGAGCAGCCACAGCCCCCGAGATTGTAAAAAAGAATATACCAATAAGATTTAACCAGTATGACATTTCTATTTGATAATTATGATGATGTCACAGTACACATTAAACCTCTGATTTTGGTGTTAAGGTCTCTCCTTCCCATTTTGCTACTACAGCACTTGCTACCGCGTTACCAATTACATTGATTGCTGAACGTCCCATGTCTAATATTTGATCAATTGCTAATAATAATAGTAATCCTTCTACTGGAATGTGAAACATAGTTAACATACCTGCAATAACTACCAAAGAGGCTCTAGGTACACCTGCCATTCCTTTACTAGTTATTAATAAAATTAACATCATCTGTATTTGATCACCCATGGTCATTTCAATACCGTAGGCTTGTGCAATAAACACTGTAGCAAATGTCATATACATAATTGAACCATCTAAGTTAAATGAGTAACCTAGTGGAAGTACAAAAGATACGATTCGGTTGCTTATTCCAAATTTTTCTAATTGTTCAATTGTTTTAGGCATGGCACTTTCTGAACTTGCTGTACTAAAAGCTAATAAGATTGGCTCTTTTATATAGGATAATAATGAAAAGAAATTAATACCTAAAACTAAACATATTGTAAATAAGATACCAAACACAAAAAATAGTAACCCTCCAAAAAAACATGCAATAAGATACACATAGCCACCTAACACATCTAATCCTTGTTGTATGACAACAGCGGTAATAGCTCCGAAAATACCGATGGGTGCAAATCCCATTACGAAATTAGTTACCTTAAACATAATGTGAGATAAACTATCCATAATATTTATCATGGGTTTGCCTATTTCGCCAATACTTGCAGCAGCTATACCAAAAAACAAGGCAAAAACTACAATTGGTAATATCTCGTTTTCGGCCATAACTCTTACAATACTATCAGGAACAATATGAGCTATAAAGTTAGATGCTGTTTGTGTATTGGTTTTTACTCCTGCATCAGCAGAGTTAGGTGGAAGTTCCAATGCCATTACTTTACCTGGCTCAAATAGGTTTACTAAAACTAAACCTAATGTAAGGGCTAATAAAGTAGCAAATGTAAAATAGATGATGGTTTTGCCTCCAATTCGTCCTACACTTTTAAAATCGCCCACTTTAGCCACACCCATAACGAGTACAGATAATACCAATGGTGCAATAATCATTTTTATGAGTCGTAAGAAAATATCACTCAAAATTGAAAAGTTAGAAGCTACATTTTTCTTTATTTTTTTTAATTGTGATACATATAATTGTTCGCTAGCGTGTAATATTTGTTGTTCAATTTCAGGATTACCTTTTGATAGGTGTTTGATGTAGCTTGTTTCTAGTTTAGGAATTTCGTTTGTGATAGATTTATTAATTCCATAGCCAATTATAATTCCTAATATCATAGAAATTACAATAATTGTTATGAGCCTATTTTTTTTACTAAACATAAATAATCATTTGTTTGAATTAATGAATTACAGATTTGATTTATAATGTTGCGCTTCGTTGTTTTAATAAGTTATCTACTATTACTAAGGCAGCCATACTTTCTACGATAGGAACTGCCCTTGGTAAAACACAAGGATCGTGGCGCCCTTTTCCTTGTACAGTGGTCGCATTTCCATTCATATCTACGCTTAATTGTTCTTGCATAATGGTAGCAACAGGTTTAAAAGCAACATTAAAATAGATGTCTTCGCCGTTACTAATACCGCCTTGAATCCCTCCACTAAAATTTGTTTTGGTTTTAATTTTATTTTCTTCGTTTATAAAAACATCATTTAGTTCAGAGCCTTTATAGTTAATTGAACTAAACCCTGCACCATATTCAAATCCTTTTACGGCATTTATACTTAGCATGGCTTTTCCTAAATCAGCATGTAGTTTATCAAACACAGGTTCTCCCAAACCAATGGGAGTTCCTTTAATTACACAGCTAATTATGCCTCCAATGGTGTCACCGTTTTTTCTTATTTCTTCAATATAACTAATCATTTTATTAGCAATTTCTTCATCTGGACACCTTATAATGGATTCTTCGGTTTTTGATAAATTAAGTTCGGTATAGGGCTTTTCTAATTTAATAGTTCCTACTTGGCTTACATAAGCTTGTATGCTAATTTGGTATTGATTTAAAATAAGTTTAGCTATGGCACCACCTACAATTCTACTAGCTGTTTCTCTTGCTGATGAGCGTCCTCCTCCTCGATAATCTCTAATGCCAAATTTTTGCTGATACGTAAAATCAGCATGCGAAGGACGATACACTTCTTTTAAATGTTCGTAATCTTTACTCTTTTGATTATTGTTTTCTATAATAAAACCAATTGGATGTCCAGTTGTTATTTCATTAAAAACACCTGACAAAATTTTTACTTCATCATCTTCCTTACGTTGAGTAGTGATGTGCGATTGTCCAGGTTTGCGGCGTTGAAGCTCATTTTGAATAAATGCCATATCCAACTTCAATCCAGACGGACATCCATCAATAATTCCACCAATGGCTTCACCATGGCTTTCGCCAAATGTGGTTAAACAAAAAATATTACCAAATGTATTTGCCGCCATAAGTGTCAAAAATACTAAAAATAAACGGGTATTTTTATAATAGATTTAAGATAGATGATAGAAAAAAATAAATATCTTGGCGTTTCTAAAAGCACAAGTGATGTCAAATAAACTTTTAATAAAAAATATAAAATCGTTAGTACAAGTAAGAGAGCCAGAAGTTCTAAAGGTAAGCGGACAAGACATGAAAACCTTACCTTGTATTGAAAATGCTTGGTTAGCAATAGATAATGGCTTAATTGCAGATTTTGGCTCTATGAGTGATTTTCCTGGTATTTTAGATTGGAAAGATTTAGAAGTGATAGATGCCGATGGGAAAATAGTTTTACCATGTTATGCTGATAGTCACACGCATATTGTTTATGCTGGAAATAGGGAAGGTGAATTTGTAGATAGAATAAATGGGTTAACCTACGAAGAAATTTTTGCACGTGGTGGGGGCATCTTAAATTCTGCTAAACGTTTGCATGAGGCCACTGAGGATGAATTATTTGAACAAGCCATGTTGCGGTTAAGAGAAATGATAAGTCAGGGAACAGGTAGTGTAGAAATTAAAAGTGGTTACGGACTTAGTGTAGATAGTGAGTTGAAAATGCTACGTGTTATAAAAAGAATAAAAGATTTAAATATATTGCCAGTTAAAGCTTCTTTTTTAGGAGCACATGCCTTACCTCATAATTATAAAAATGATAAGCAAGGCTATATTCAATTAATAATTAACGAGATGTTACCTATAATTGCGAAAGAAAAGCTAGCAGATTATATAGATGTATTTTGTGAACAAAATTATTTTACGCCCGAAGAAACCAAATTAATTTTAGAAGCTGGAAAAAAACTGGGTTTAATTCCTAAGGTTCATGCCGAACAGATGAGTCATTTTGGAGGTATAAAAGTAGGTGTGGAATGTAATGCCATTAGTGTTGATCATTTAGAATATTGTAATGATGAAGATATTGCTCTATTAAAACAATCAGAAACTATGCCTACTGTATTGCCCGGCGCCGCTTTCTTTTTAAGTTTACCATTACCGCCGGCACGAAAAATGATTGATGCTGGATTAGCAGTTGCATTTGCAAGTGATTATAATCCTGGAAGTAGCCCAAGTGGTAATATGAATTTTATGATGAGTTTGGGTTGTGTACAATACAAGCTTACTCCCGAAGAAGTGATAAATGCTTGCACATTAAATTCTGCCTACGCAATGCATTTATCGCATGAGGTAGGAAGCATTGCGTTAGGTAAAAAAGCAAATTTCTTTATAACCAAACCTATTAGTTCGTACGCCTTTATTCCTTATGCTTTTGGTAGTCAATTAATAGAAAGTGTGTATTTAAGTGGCATTAAGCAATAACTTTATTCAAAGCGTAAACTTTCAATTGGATCGAGTTGTGATGCTCTTTTAGCGGGCATATAACCACTAATGAGTCCTACGATAAAACAAATTGTAAAACCTAGAATAATCCAAGTCCAAGGAATAAAAAATGTTGAACTAAGGTTGAATGAAATTAAATTCGCTGCTAAAATTCCCATTACAATTCCAAAAAATCCGCCGCAAATACAAATCACAATACTTTCAATTAAAAATTGATTTTTAATTGTATTAGCTGTTGCACCTAATGCTTTACGAATACCAATTTCTCGAGTTCGTTCAGAAACCGAAACAAGCATAATATTCATTAATCCGATAGATGCACCTATTAATGTAATGATGCCAATTACGATGGCACCCATAGAGGCTTTAGAGGTTAATCCAATGAGCATAGTAGCTAAATTGTCTGATCGTGTAATTTCAAAATTATCATCATCACCAACCCGTACTTTTCTAATCTTTCTAAAAACACCTGTAGCCTCATCTATGGCAGGATCTAATAAAAGTGCGTTGGGCGTCATCACATTAATAGTAAAACTCATACCATTTCCTCCAAAATATTGTCGGGCTGTGCTTAAAGGAATGATACATATTTTATCACCACCAAATCCCATACTATTTCCTTTACTTGAAAGTACTGCAATTACTTTGTATTTCCCTCCATTTAAGTTAATGTATTTATTCAGTGCTTTTTGTTTTCCCTTAAATAAAGCAAACTCTACATCTTTACCAATAATAATGACATGGGCACTATTTGTAATATCTAAGGGCGAAAAATTTCTACCATGTTCAATTTCGTATCCACTAATATCAATATAGTTCTCATCACTGCCAAATATTTGAATATTAGGGTTTGTTTTTTCTGATTCAAACTTTAGTCGGGCATTAAATGATGCCATGGCTGAGATAGAAGTTTTTGCAGGGAAATGATAAGCTTCTTTAAACCGTTCAGCTTCTTTATAAGCTATTGATGAGTAAGTTCGTTTTTTCTTTGAGGATTTTACACGCATAGCAGTACCACTATTTCGAATGGTAAAAGAGTTAGCTCCCATATTTGCAAAATTTGCATTAATGGATTCTTTCATCGCATCAATAGCGGATGAAATACCTACTAGTGCTGTAATTCCAAAAAAGATAATAAGCATAGTAAGATAAGCTCTTAGCTTATTTGCTTTAATAGAATTAATAGCAATTTTAATATTTTCATTTAATGAAAATGTCATTAGGTAAATGTAATTAAATAAATGTATAGAGACATAAAAATATTAATCCAGTGTATTATTAATTTGAAAATTAATATTAAAATCGAATGTTTTATTAAGCTAGATTAGTGCATTATTCATTCTCAGTTTGACCGTATAGAGCAGCTTCGTAATTCGGTTTCTTAATATATGCTGGGTTAATACTTTCTGGATTCATCGATCCAAAGACTTGCCAATATGCTTCCTTGGTCATTCCATCATAATCTATAATATTGTATTTGTACTGAAAAGTCTGAAATATATTTAAGAACATAAGTAAACAGAGGACTGTAACGCAAATTTTAAAAAGTATCTTCGATTTTTGGTGGATATAATAAATAAAACTTCCTAATGGAATTGCTAATAATGGATAAATGTCTATAAATGTTCTTTGCCCAAATGAACCACCGTACCACCAGCACCACCAACTAGACACGAGAAAAATATATAATGGAAAAAGTATTAAAAAGGCGCTGATGAAAATTTTTGTTTTTTGTTTATATAGTGTGAAAATACCTATTGATGCAATTAACATAATGGGTGTGTAGAGATACCAACCTTTTCTGTAACTTATTAAAACGTTGAGTATTTGAGGGTTCGAAAAATAAAAATTTTCATTACCATAAGAAAATATTAGCCAATTTCCTGTAACGTATTTGTAATATAATAGTTGTGGGAAAATGAAGAAGCTAAAAACACAAACGAATAAAAGCACATGGCTGTAGTGATTGAAAAAAAATAATATTCGATTTTTAAAATTTTGTAGGGATATTACATTATAAAGTAGGAACGGTAAAATGAAGAAAATATTTAAAGGTCTTATTAAAACCATCATTCCAAAACAGACGGCAATAACAATAAGGATTTTATTAGTTTGATTTTGATAGTATTTATGAGTGTAATATAGAAATATTGAAAATAAGGAGAAAGTATAAGCATGACTCATAGCCGATTCAACACAAGTGTAATAGAGTAGGTTTGTGCCAAAAAACACAAGTAGTAGAGTAATAGTTGTAATTTTCTCTGAGAAAAATTGAAGCAATAATTTACGAAGATACCAAAGCCCGATAGCAATATAAATTAATCCCGAAAAATCAATCATACATTCGTAGATGGGAGAAAAACCATCGTTTGCAAAGCCTAATTTACTTGCTAATAAGTGAGCAATTAAAAAAAATGGAGCATATAACACTGCCATTCCCATTGTGTATTTAATAACACGATTTCCTTTATCATCCTCAATATACCAATATTTAATCCCCGAACTTTTATTGTTATTTTCGGTTGTTACAAATTTTAAACTCACATCTTTATCAATAAAAGTAGCGGGTAAGTAACTGTAATAAGAGGTAATATCCCATTTTATAACATCGTTATATTTGTATTTCGATAAATTAAGATGTACTTCGATAATGGTTATACAAGCTAATGCAATAACAAAGAGGCTTGGAAATTGAAAAATATATTTTAGAATATTTTTGATGTGGACAAAGATATTAAAATCTATTTTTTATAGTCGTATCATTTTTTGCTGTTCATAATCCCACAATTTAAGACTCAAACAATCCCAAATAGCTTTTGGAGATAAAGAGGTTGTTTTTGGATTTTGTAATTCAGGAATAGCTTGCATGACCTCAGGCAATCTGTAAAAAGGAATCCTAGAGTTGAGATGATGAATATGATGATAGCCAATATTAGCTGTAAACCAGTGCATAACGGTATTTAATTTCATGTAACTAGATGAATCAAGTGCAGCGCCTTCATAAGTCCATTCTTCATTTCCTACAAATGTTACAGTAGGAAAATTATGTTGGGCATAAAATAAATAACTACCTAAAGCTCCTGAAATAAAGTGAGGAATAGCACATAACAAAATCCATGTTTGCCATCCCAAGAAGTAAAACACAGCTATTTGATAGGCGAAATGCATTATTAAAGCAATGAGTGAATCAATATTTTTACTAAAACGGTTGATAATAGATTTTACACACATACCATACATAAAGGTAAAAATATACCCAAATAAAATAGTGAGTGGATGTCTGATAAATAAATAATGTAATTGTTCTTTTCTGCTCAATCTTTCAAATTTTTGTTTGGTGTAAATAGGATAAGAACCAATACTTGCACTAAATAGTTTGGAATTGTTTTTATGATGGTAATCATGGCTAGCGCTCCATATACCAGTTGGCGCTAAAACATAAAATCCGAAAATGGTAAAAATGATGTCAGCAAATAGTGATTTGTTTAAAATTGCTTTATGTTGATGATCGTGATATATAACAAATAAACGAACGATAACTAAGCCCGCTAACATGCTACAAATGAGTTTTAATGACCAATGGAAATTATATACAGTACCTACTAATAAAGCGATTAAGATGAGGTAGGTGCTTATTGTTAAAACCCAACTTTTTGATCGGTTTTCGATTGCAAATGGTTTGGTAGCTAGTATTAATTGTTTACCCTGTAACATGCGAAGCGAATATATAAAAAAAACACCGCATTAGAGCGGTGTTTTTAAACGATGTTTTAACTTTTAGGTGTTATTTGACCATACTTTGAGCCATTTTCACAGCTTCATATAGATTAACAATACCTCCGTGTTTAGATAGCTCACTAAATTCAACCATTTCATCTCTTGAGCCTGGTTTAATTACTTTGGATTCTTTGTATGATTTGATAGAAGATTTAGTTAAAATTTTTATAATTTGTTTAGGAGTAAGGCTTGGAAAATATGATTTTAAAACAGCTGCACATCCTGCAACTACTGGCGCAGCCATACTTGTTCCACTTGCGTCTTTATATTGATTATTGTCTGGCACTGTAGAATGAATATCAACACCTGGGGCAAAAATATCAACGGTTTTTTTACCATAATTACTAAATGGAGCTACAATCTCGTCGCCAGGTTTCCAACTTAGTGCACCTACATCCATAAAGTTAGATGGAATCTTTCCGTTTTCCATTTTTTTACAAGGATAATGGATGATTTCATCAATATCATCCGAGTTGTTTCCCGCTGCATGAATTAATAATACGCCTTTACTTTCGGCATATTTAACGGCATCATCTACAGCTTTCTTATTTGAAGTGTATTTTTTTCCGAAACTCATATTTAATATACTAGCGCCATTATCAACAGCATAACGTATGGCGTTCGCAATATCTTTATCGCGCTCATCTCCATCAGGTACACAACGTAAACTCATTATTCTTACATTGTCGGCAATTCCATCTATGCCAATTCCATTATGGCGTGAAGCAGCAATAATACCAGCTACATGAGTGCCATGAAAAGCGCCTGGTCCTTTGCAATCGCCATTACCATAATATTTTTCAGTAACATCATTATAGTTATCACCTACAATTTCGCGAGAATTATAGTTTACGTCTAATCTCGTATTGTCCATTGATTTTAAAGCTTCAGATAATTTTTCAATTAAATCTTCTATCTCCATTCCTGAAGAAGCTTGAGCAACAGCAATCATTTTACCTTGCATATCTTTCTTATCGTCAGATTTAAAGGCTTTAATATCCTCTAAAGTAACTTTCTCAACTCCTTTTTCTTTTTTAATTTTTTCTACAACACCGCTTACTGCTTCTTTTATAAACTTGTATTGATTCACTCTCGCTTCTTGTTCGGCTGTTTCTTTATCATAATCTGCCTTTACTTTTTGCCAATACTTAAATTCTTTTTTTTCGGCTTTAGTTTTCATATCAACTTCAGCTTTTCCGTCATATTTGTCTTTTAAGGATTTATAAACGCGGGCAATCTCTAGGTTGTCTTTTTCTACATTTCTACCGTCTTTGTTTCCTAAGAAATTCCAACCATGTATATCATCTACATAACCGTTTTTATCATCATCAATACCATTGTTAGGAATTTCGCCTACATTTGTCCACATCACATCTTTTAAGTCTTCATGGTTGTAATCTACGCCACTATCTAAAACGCCAACAATAATGGTTGTTGATTTTTTTCCTATTAATAGTTCTTTATACGTGCGTTCAGTACTTACACCATTAACATTATCTATACTGGCATCTAAGTTAAACCAGTTATCAGGTCTTTTATTTTGAGCATTGGTTGTTGCTACAAAAAATAATGAGGCTAAGACAACTATTTTTTTCATAATTCATTTATTTGATTTATCAATGTTACGATTAATTTATCGTATAAGTTTGTTAAATAATGCAACTTGCTCAAAAACGTGATGGACGGCTAGTTACATATTTGAGAGATACCTAGGATTAAATCGTGCTTGGTGATAATATGTACAGTTCCTGCTAAATCAGTCATTAAAACAGCGTTATTTTCTTTTGTAATTAATTTAGAGATTTCATCCATAGGTGTATTAGCATCTACCATTGGAAAAGCCGCTTGCATTAATTCTGCAACAGTTTTAGTTTTTAAACTATTATCAGCAATTAATTTATTAAATAAATAATTGTCATTTAATGAACCTACAAATTTTCCATCTTTAATAACTGGAACTTGTGAAATACCATATTTGTTCATTAAATTAAGGGCATCACTTATAGGGGCATTATCGTTAATAGTAACTAATTTTTGATTTTTATGTGTTGAAATTAAATCAATCGCTTTAGGCTTTTTAATTTCTAAAAAGCCTCTATCGCGCATCCAATCATCATTAAACATTTTACCTAAATAACGAGTTCCATGATCATGAAAAATGACAACCACTACATCCGTAGGTTTAAATAAATGCTTCATTTGCATCAAGCCAGCCATAGCTGCTCCAGCACTATTGCCAACAAATATGCCTTCTTCACGCGGAATGCGACGGGTCATAATTGCAGCATCTCTATCGGTTACTTTTTCAAAATGGTCAATTAAATTAATATCTACATTTTTTGGTAAAAAGTCTTCACCTATACCTTCTGTGATATAAGGATAAATTTCATTTTTATCAATTTCACCAGTTTCTTTTAATTTTTTAAATATTGAACCATAAGTGTCAATACCTAATAGTTTGATGTTTGGATTTTTCTCCTTTAAGTATCTTCCTGTACCACAAAGTGTACCGCCTGTTCCCACACCTACTACTAAGTGTGTTATTTTTCCTTCTGTTTGCTCCCAAATTTCAGGTCCTGTTTGTTCGTAATGAGCTTGAGAGTTTGATAGATTATCGTATTGATTAGGTTTCCAAGCATTAGGTACTTCTTTTTCTAATCGAGATGAAACAGAGTAGTAAGATTTAGGATCTTCAGGCTCAACATCTGTAGGACACACAATAACATCAGCTCCAAATGCTCTAAGTGCATCTACTTTCTCTTTACTTTGTTTGTCGGTGGTTGTAAAAATACATTTATAGCCTTTAATAATGGCGGCAATGGCTAAACCCATTCCTGTATTGCCACTTGTTCCTTCAATAATTGTTCCGCCTGGCTTTAAACGTCCATCTTTTTCAGCATCTTCTATCATCTTTAATGCCATTCTATCTTTTATGGAGTTGCCAGGATTTACGGTTTCTATTTTAGCTAATACCGTACAAGGTAAGTCTTTTGTAATAGAGTTTATTCTTACCATTGGCGTATTACCAATTGTTTCTAAAATATTATTACTTATTTTTTGGTATTTCATATTGTATTAAGTTTTAAAAATTATAAAAGGTTGTTTAATGATTTTAAAATATTGGTTTCAACTCTTTCTAGTAAATTATGGGTAGGATGTTTTACAAAGGTATCTCCAGTTACTTTTTCAAAAAGTTCAATATAGCGTTCCGATATTTCATTAACCCATTGTTCACTCATTTCAGGAATTTTTTGCCCTTCTTTTCCTTGAAATCCATTTTCTATTAACCAACGGCGTACAAATTCTTTACTGAGTTGTTTCTGTTCTTCGCCTTTTTGTTGGCGTTCTTCGTAGCCATCTAAATAAAAGTAGCGAGATGAATCGGGCGTATGAATTTCATCCATTAAATAAATTTGACCATTATATAAACCAAATTCATATTTTGTATCAACTAAAATCAACCCCATTTTATGAGCTATTTCTTGCCCACGAGCGTATAGCTTTCGGGTGTAATCTTCAAGCTGCGCGTAGTATTTTTCTTCAACGATGCCTTGTTTTAAAATTTCTTCTCGGCTAATATCTTCATCGTGTCCTTCACTAGCTTTGGTAGTTGGTGTAATAATTGGTTCAGGTAGTTTATCGTTTTCTTTTAATCCTTCAGGTAATGCAACACCACAAAGTGTTCTTAGTCCGCTATTATAAGTTCTTGCAGCGTGTCCAGCTAAATAACCACGAATTACCATTTCTACTTTAAACGGTTCACATAAACGACCAATAGATACGACTGGATCAGGAGTGTCTATGACCCAATTAGGTACAATATCTTTTGTTTCATTTAAAAATTTAGCTGCAATTTGATTTAATACTTGCCCTTTATAAGGAATACCTTTTGGTAATACCACATCAAAAGCACTAATACGATCGCTAGCAACCATAACTAGGTATTTATCGTCAATATTATACACATCTCTTACTTTTCCTTTGTAAAAGCTTTTTTGATTTGGTAAATTAAAGTGGGTAGCGGTAAGTGCTGACATATTATAAAAAATTGAAAAGCAAATATAGCAACTAATTTAAGCTTTTAAGCCTTGATTTACTCACAGTTTACTGACATTTTCCTTGTGTTTTTGGATGAATTTATGAACTATTTCAGACCAAATAAAATCTTTACAAACTAAATCAAAAGCATTTTTTCCTTTTTGATTTAATATCTGATTCGGAGAATTTATTGCATCTAATACAGCTCTTTTTAATTGAGAGGAATTTCCAGCCTCAATTAACCAACCATTATAATTGTTTACCATCTCATTTACGGCACCAACATCTGTTGCGATTACAGGTGTGGACATTGCCATGGCTTCTAAAATTACTGTTGGCATCCCTTCAGCATGACTAGGGCAGACTAACACATCTGCACCTTTAATTATAGATTTTAGAATTTCTTGTTCTTTAATAATCCCATAGTAAGTTACATTTCTAGAAGTTATTTTCTTTTCTTCGGGGATTGGTCCTACAAAATCAAAACTGAATGGGATATTAGTTGTAATAAGTTCTTTTAATAAGTCATTTAATTCTTCGATTCCTTTTCGTCTTTCATATCTTCCAATAAAAACAAATTTTCTTACTTGTGTTGAGAAGCTTTTATCTTGTGATAACCAACTATTATCTATGCCATTATTTGAATGGATAATGTTTTCTTTTTTAATACCTATTTCAAATAGGATATTATCAAGGTTTCCTCCAAAAGATAAAGTGAAATTAGCATTCCTACTAATATATTTAGTTGGAGATTTTAGTAAGAAATTCTGTAATTTCGACTTGAAACTTGCTGGTGGTTGAAACATCTCATATCCGTGAAAATTGACATATAAAAGAGGTGATTTTTTATTCTTTTTTTTCTCAATAATAAACCTCCAACCTGTAAAACCTTGTGCATATATAAAATCATATTTATCAAGTTGTTCTTTAATGCTGTTGTATGCAAGTTGAGAGTAACGATATGAATTATAAATATAGTGTCCAGGAAATTTGAAACTGGTTGGAAATTGCAGTACAATAGAATGAATGAATTTCTTTTCTTCTTCTGTAAAGAATTCTAATTGCTGAATATCATAATTTGATTCGTTGTAATGAATTAAATCAACATAAATGCCATTTTTAGCAAAATACTTTGCTAAGTAAAACGAATGTTTTTGCATTCCTCCTAAAACATAAGGCGAAATTCCATCTGTTATTAGGGCAATATGCATACTTATTTATCGTAAGGATATTTTATATAAGTTACTTTAAATTTTGGTCTAGCAGCAATGTTGCTAGATTGCGTGCCAGCAAATACAACACGTTGATAACGATTATCTCTTCTGGCAGCGTATGCTGGATTAGGAAGCGCATTTACTATATAAAAACCATAATTGTTGATTTTTTTAGTTATAATTTTTTGCATCTGTCTGGCAATATTAAAAACATATTGTTTTTTAGTTCCATCATAACTTCCGCCATATTTTACAAAGTCTGATGCTTCTAATTGGTCATAAACAAGTTCTTCAGAACCATCATCGCCACAAGCTAATAGTGCTAATGAGCTTGGATAACTATAATAAAAATTATATGGACTTGCAATTTCATCAATGCTTACAATTAACTCTGCTCTACTAATTGAAACGTTTACAGAATCTGCAAAATGCTCCATAAATGGTAAATAAACCTTTACTCTTGTTCCTCCAAATGTGTTAAGATATACATTGTTTTTACCACTTGTTGTATCATTTGAAACAACTTGTTGGTATAAATTTTGAGTTGCCCCGGCAATGTAATTATGATTTATATGATTAAAACGTAGGGCATCTGGGCCTGAAAAAGAAAAATGATACATTTCGCCTTTTGTACTTAATGAATTTCCATTATGATAATATAAGTTTACACCTGAGTTTACATCATCTAAATCAAACTGACGAATGGCTCCACTGCCGGGTAATGACAAATCTGTATTTTCTGATGTAATATAAAAACCCTTATAGGCATCTTGAAAATAGGTATTGTTAATGAGATTAGAAGTGTTTTGAAGAATATATTGTGCTAGAGTTTTACTTAAAGGAATTATTAAATAAACATATTCTCCTCTTGCACGCACAGTTCCATATAAGGTATTTATAGGGGTAATTGATTTATTAATGGTGTGATTAACTCTATATCCATTATCTAATTTGAGTTTTTCATTGAGTGTATATACCTCAAATTTTAATTTAGTAGCCGTATCTCCAACAACATTTCCGGTATATAACATAACTATGTCTGCAGAATCTATTATCGGATTGGTACCAAAACTTAAATTAGATAAATTATTACTGATTGAAAAGTTAGTATAGATAGACGCATCAGTTCGTCCAAAAATAGGATCTTGGTTAGAACCTAAAAATTTATACTGGTCGTTAAAAGTTCTAACACTATCCACTCGTTGTGTGTGCATAAACAAAGAAACAGAATCAGTTATGGTAATCCCCAATTTATCTGACTCAGGCTGCACATCTATACCTAAAATATTGTTATCATCTTTCTTTTTACAAGATGAAAGTATAATTATACACGTAAAAAATATAAAATATTTAAGGTGAGGTTTAAACATATTAAAATAAAACGCATAATTAATCAAAATTATGCGTTTAAAATAGTTAAATCTATAAAAAATTTAATCAGCCAATACGATACTATCTTCTAATACCATATCATAAAATTCGTTACATGCATCGCAATATTCACCTTCAAGTTTAAATTCTAAGATTGGTTTTCCTGATTTTTTAGCGTATTTTTCTAATTCAGGGTTTATTTTTTCGCTACCAAATGTGATACCATCAGCATAATCAATTGCTAATTTCATTAAATTAATATAATTAGCATCTTCTAAATGTTTTAAATCTTTTCTGTTAATGCCTTCTACAATGGCTTTATCAATTATTTTTTTACTTAATGACTTTGTAAATTCATCATCATAAATAGTGAAAATAATTTTAGTATCTGCAAATAATGGGTCTTCGCAAAATGCTTTCTTAACATATAAAGGAGTTAAGCCTGTAAACCAACCATGACAATGAATAACGTCTGGAGCCCATCCCAATTTTTTTACAGTTTCAATAACACCACGATTAAAGAAAATAGAGCGTTCATCATTATCTTCAAAGGATTTACCAGTTACTTTATCTGCTAAAACAGATTTTCTTTGAAAATAATCTTCATTATCTATAAAATACACCTGCATACGAGCAGAAGGGATTGAAGCAACCTTAATGATTAAAGGATGATCGGAATTATTGATAACAATATTCATTCCTGATAATCGAATTACTTCATGTAATTGATGTCTTCTTTCGTTTATATTACCATATTTTGGCATAAATGTTCTAATTTCCTTCCCTTTCTCTTGTATAGCTTGGGGAAGTCTTCTAGCAATTTTACCAATATGGGTTTCATCTAAATAAGGAGTAATTTCCTGCGACACAAAAAGGACTCTAGCTTTTCTCATAATTTAGGTTTAAGTTTTTTCGAATTACAAAAGTAATAAAAAAAAATCCATATTTCAAAGTATTATTTAGCTTTACACCCAGTTTTTGAATTTTAGACTTAAAAAATGCAGATATTTCATACAATAAAGGAAGTAAAATTATATGTTGATGAGAAAAAACAATTAGGACATAAAATTGGATTTGTTCCAACAATGGGGGCATTGCACCAAGGTCATATTTCTTTAATTGAAACATCTAAAAAGCAAACGGATATTACAATATGTTCCATCTTTGTAAATCCTACTCAGTTTAATAATGCAGATGATTTAAAACACTATCCTCGTACTCCTGATAATGATATACAAATGTTGCAAAATGCTAAATGTGACGTACTTTATATGCCTGAGGTTAATGATATTTATCCAAATAATGAGATACTAAACTTCGATTTTGGTATAATTGGTAACATTTTAGAAGGCGAACATCGTCCTGGACATTTTAACGGAGTAGGTCAAGTAGTAAGTATATTACTAAAAGGAATCCAACCTCATAAAGCATTTTTTGGTAGTAAGGATTATCAGCCAGTAATGATTGTAAAAGAATTAATTAAGCAACAAAATATTCCAGTTGAAATTTTTTCATGTCCTATTTTAAGAGAAGCTGATGGTTTAGCAATGAGTTCAAGAAATAAAAGATTGACGAATGAGGAGCGAAAAGTAGCTTCATTAATACCTATTATGATGAAAAAGGCAGCAGACTTAGTTCGTGAAAAAGGAGTAACTTATGCTAAATTATATATTGATGAACAAATTCAGCAACAACCTTTAATGAAATTAGATTATTATGAAATTTGTGATACTGAAAGTTTAAATACTTTACATGATATATATAACAAACAAGCCATTTCACTGATAGCTGTATTTGTAGGGGCTGTAAGATTAATAGATAATTTAGAAATATAGTTTTGATGCCTTAACAATATTTAGCAAAAGAAAATTAAATACCTTAATCTGATTTACATAGTTTTGTATTTATGTTTAGTAAACATTTAAAACATATATTATTCACTAGCATTTTTTTACTTGGGATTGTAGGCGTACACACATCTTTTGCTCTTACATCTCATGAAACAACTTTAAGGTTTGAAAAATTAGTTTCACAAAATAAAATTGTTTTAGCTGGCGAGCATCAGTTAGATGATGTATTATATATTTTACCGGCACAGACTGGCTCGGCAGTTTTTACTCAATTAAGATTAATCGATGAATTTCAAATATCCGATAAGTTATTACCAGATTTACATGTTTTAGAAATTCTGTTTACTTCCACAAACAACGTACATAAAAATTATCAAAGGATTCAACAACAGCCCACCATTTCTCATTTATCTTCTGGGAAGTATTTGTACATCCGTACATTTAGAATCTGATTCTTGATTTTTATTCTTTCGTTTTAGCAATCTATCCTAAAGAGGCAAGATAAACTTTTCGTTTTTCTTGTTGCTAATAAATTCTAATAATTAAAATCAAAAAAAGTTCGTAAAACACATTTTAAAAATTATGAAAAAAGTACTCCTAATTGGTACTCTGTGTGCTAATATCTTTATAGTTGCATGCCATTCAGAACATGAGGAAAAAGTAAGTGATATAAAATTTTTGGTTACTTCACCATTAATTAAAGATACAAGTATTACCACACAGTATGTTTGCCAAATACACGCTATACAGCATATTGAGTTAAGAGCCTTAGAAAAAGGCTATTTGCAAAACATTTATGTAGATGAAGGTAAAATGATAAATGAAGGTCAGAAAATGTTTCAAATTATGCCTTTAATTTATAATGCTGAATTACAAAAAGCAACTGCAGAAACAAATTTTGCAGAAATAGAATATCAAAATACCAAAAGCTTAGCTGATAGTAATATTGTTTCTAAAAACGAGTTGGCCTTAGCAAAGGCTAAACTTGAGAAAGCTAAAGCTGAACAAGCATTGGCGCAAACTCATTTACAGTTCACAGAAATAAAAGCACCTTTTACTGGAATCATGGATCGCTTTCAGGTGAGACTAGGCAGCTTAGTTGATGAGGGAGATTTACTAACTACCTTATCAGATAATAGTAAAATGTGGGTTTATTTTAATGTGCCTGAAGCCGAGTACCTAAACTATAAAACAAATATTTCGTCAAACAACTTAATGAAGGTAAAGTTATTGATGGCAAATAATAAATTGTTCGACCAACAAGGCATTGTTGAAACCATAGAATCTGATTTTAATAACGAAACGGGTAATATTGCTTTTAGGGCAACTTTTCCAAATCCTACAGGATTATTAAGACATGGTGAAACGGGTAATATTATAGTAACCTCTCCTATTAAACAAGCACTTATTATTCCTCAAAAAGCCACATTCGAAGTGTTGGATAAAAAATTTGTATATGTAATAGATAAGAATAATCAATTAAAATCAAGAGAAATTACTGTAACTGCCGAGTTACCTCATATTTTTATTGTTGGTAGCGGCTTAGCACCAACGGATAAGATTTTATTAGAAGGTTTACGTCAAGTGCATGAAAACGAGAAAATTGAATTTAGCTTTATGAAACCTGATTCAGTAGTTTCTAATTTGAATTTATATGCTGAATAAATTAATCTTAAAAAATTAGAAATCATGTTTACGAAATTTATTCAAAGGCCAGTTCTTGCTATTGTTATTTCCATCATTATCATTTTTGTTGGAATATTAGCCATAAAAAAGTTACCTATTTCACAGTTTCCAGATATTGCACCTACAACAGTAAATATCTTTATTGCATATCCTGGTTCAAGTGCAGATGTATTGGTGAAATCAACATTAATTACTTTAGAGCAAGCAATTAATGGTGTGCAAGACATGCGTTATATTGCTACTGATGCTACAAGTGCAGGTGAAGCCACTTTACGTATTATTTTTGAACCTGGTACCGATCCAAATGATGCGGTTATTCGTGTGAAAACAAGGGTGGATCAAGTAATGCCATTATTGCCTGAGCTTGTACAACGTGAAGGAGTTATTATTACGCCCATTCAACCCAGTATGTTGATGTATGTGAATCTTTATTCCAAAAATAAAAGTATGGATGAGAAGTTTCTATTCAATTATGCTACTGTTGAAATGATTCCTGAAATTCAACGAATAAAAGGCGTAGCAAGAGCACAAATTTTAGGTAGTCGTCGTTATGCTATGCGTGTGTGGTTAAACCCAGAAAGAATGAGAGCGTATAATGTGTCGGTAGAGGAGGTAATGGATGCGCTTGCTGAACAAAGTATCATTGGAAGACCGGGGAGAATAGGGCAGAGTTCTGGTATTGCAGCGCAATCATTAGAGTATGTTTTAACTTATAAAGGTCGTTATAATAAACCAGAAGAGTATGAGGGTGTTATTATTCGGGCAGATGCTAATGGAGAGAGTATTCGATTAAAAGATATTGCAACGGTAGAATTAGGAAGTGAATTTTTTGATATTTATTCAAATTTAGACGGACATCCTTCGGCTGCTATTGTATTAAAGCAAAACTATGGAAGTAATGCCAATGATGTTATAGAAAGTGTAAAATCTACTCTGGAAGAAATGAAAAAATCTTTCCCCCCAGGTATGGATTATAAAATTAGTTATGATGTCTCTCAATTCTTAGATGCGTCTATTGAACAGGTTATTGAAACATTACGTGACGCATTTATATTAGTAGCTTTAGTTGTGTTTGTGTTTTTAGGTGATTTCCGTTCTACATTAATTCCAATTTTGGCAGTTCCTGTGTCGCTTATAGGTGCTTTTTTTGTTATTCAATTCTTTGGTATTTCTATTAATTTGGTTACTCTATTTGCTTTAGTACTTGCCATAGGAATTGTAGTGGATGATGCAATTGTAGTGGTAGAAGCGGTTCATGCTAAGATGGAAGAAAATCCTAAATTATCTCCTTATAGTGCTGTGAAAATAGTACTCGGAGAAATTAGTGGGGCAATTATTGCAATAACGTTAGTAATGGTTTCAGTATTTGTGCCTATATCTTTTATGAGTGGACCGGTAGGTACTTTTTATCGTCAGTTTTCTATTACGATGGCTAGTGCAATTGTAATTTCGGCATTAATAGCCTTAACGCTTACACCTGTATTATGTGCTATGCTTTTAAAGAATCATCATGGCCATGAAAAGAAAATGAACATATTAAACAAGGCAATTAATGTATTTAATAGAAAGTTTGATAGCTTAACAGGTAAGTATGTTTGGTTATTAAGATTAATAGTAAATAGAAGAGTTGTTACTTTCGGGGTATTAATCTTATTTTGTATTGGTGTTTTTTACGGAAGTAAAGTAGTACCATCTGGTTTTATTCCTAATGAAGATCAGGGTACCATATATGCCATTATTCAAACACCTCCAGGTTCAACACTTGAAAAAACAAATCAAGTTTCGCAGCATCTTCAAAAAATTTGCGAAGATGTTGAAGGTGTGGAGTCAGTGTCTTCGCTAGCAGGTTATGAGATTATGACGGAGGGTAGAGGTTCAAATGCAGGAACATGTTTAATTAATTTAAAACCTTGGTCTGAACGTCATCAAACTGTAAAGGAAATTATGGAAGAACTAGAACATAAAACAAAAGGACTTGGGGCTATTGTGGAGTTCTTTGAACCACCTGCTATTCCAGGATTTGGTACTTCTGGTGGATTTTCAATGCGCTTACTAAATAAAACTACTAATACTGATTACCATGATTTTGATAAGGTAAATAAAGAATTTATGGAGAATTTAGGTAAACGAAAGGAGCTGACGGGCTTATTTACTTTTTTCGCAGCTAATTACCCTCAATATGAATTAGAAATTGACAATAATCTCGCGAAACAAAAAGGAGTAAATATTGGTAAGGCAATGGAGAATTTGAATATTATGATTGGAAGTACATACGAGCAAGGGTTCATCAAGTTTAATCGATTTTTTAAAGTATATGTGCAATCTGATCCAAAGTTTAGGAGACTGCCATCAGATATTCTCAATTTGTTTGTGAAAAATGAAGCAGGAGAAATGGTACCATACTCATCCTTTATGAAACTTAAAAAGGGACAAGGGCCAAATGAAATTACACGATTTAATTTATATAATTCGGCAGCCATACAAGGTCTTCCAGCAAAGGGATATACAACGGCAGAGGCTATACAAGCTATTCGTGAGGTAGCTGCTAAGACCTTACCTAATGGCTATGATATTGCATTTGAAGGATTATCTTATGATGAATCTATACGAGGTAACGAATCTATCTATGTATTTCTTGTGGTTTTATTATTTGTGTATTTTGTTTTGGCTGCACAATACGAAAGTTTCATTATACCATTATCGGTTATACTATCCTTACCTGTAGGTATTTTTGGTTCGTTTTTATTATTAAAAGTGATGGGCTTAGAAAATAATATCTATGCCCAAGTTGGTTTAATTATGCTTGTAGGTTTGTTAGGTAAAAATGCCGTATTAATAGTAGAGTTTGCATTACAAAAACAACAGCAAGGTGCTACCATACTTGAAGCAGCCATAGAAGGAGCTAAAGTTCGTTTTCGACCTATTTTAATGACTTCATTTGCATTTATAGCTGGATTAATTCCTTTAATGTTAGCTCATGGGGCAGGTGCCATTGGTAATAGAACTATTGGAACTTCGGCATTAGGAGGTATGTTGTTTGGTACATTATTCGGTGTGATTATTATACCAGGCTTATATTTCATTTTTGCTAAACTAGCAGAAGGCCGAAAACTTATTAAAAACGAAGACGATTCGTCATTAACAGAAGACTTAGTACATCAAATTGATAATTTCCCACATCCAGATGAAAATGAACATAATTAAAATAACATCTTTCATAATGTGTGTCATAGTTGCCATAATTATGAATTCTTGTGTAAACAATTCTAAAATTGTTACAAGAAAAGAAAATAGAAACACTCCAAATCAATTCAATGCAACCACAGATTCTACAAGAAATTCAGCGAAGATAAAGTGGAAAGAGTTTTTCACAGATCCTGTTTTAGTAGCGTTAATTGATACGGCGCTTAAGAATAATCAAGAGCTTAATATTGTAACACAAGAAATTGAAATAGCTCGAAATGAAGCAAGAGCAAAGAAAGGAGAGTATTTGCCATATATGTATTTGCAAGGAGCAGGTGGTGCTGAAAAAACATCTCGTTATACTAGGAATGGTGTTGTGGAAGATAATTTAGAAGTAGAGCCAGGGAAACATTTTCCAGAACCATTAACTGATATGTTGCTTTCAGCAAATGTTTCATGGGAAGTAGATATTTGGAAGAAATTGAGAAATGCCAAGAAAGCGGCTGTTGCAAGATATATTGCTACTACCGAGGGTAAAAATTTTGTGATTACACATTTGATTTCTGAAATAGCAAGTACCTATTATGAGCTTCAGGCTTTAGATAATCAATTGCTTATATTAAAACAAAATATTTCTATTCAAAGTGATGCGTTAGATATTGTTAAACTTGAAAAAGCTTCGGCACAAGTTACTGAATTAGCTGTGAAACGATTTGAGGCCGAGGTTTATCACACAAAGAGTTTGCAGTTTGATATTCAACAACAGATAATTGAAACTGAAAATAAACTTAACTTTCTAGTAGGACGTTATCCGACCACTATTGTTCGAAATTCAGAAAGTTTTATGACGCTTGTTCCTATAACTATTCAAGCAGGCATCCCTTCACAATTATTACAAAACAGACCTGATATAAAACAAGCCGAATATCAATTAACAGCTTCCAAGTTAGATGTAAAATCGGCAAAGGCTAGTTTCTATCCAGCTTTAAATATTAGAGCAGGCGTGGGTTATCAGGCTTTTAATCCACAATATTTTATTAAAACACCACAATCATTATTATATACTGTTGCAGGAGATTTAATAGCACCGTTATTAAATAGAAATGCACTTAAGGCTCAATATTATAGTTCGAGTGCCAAACAAGTGCAAGCAATGTTTAATTATGAGCAAACTATATTAAATGCTTATATAGAAGTTTTAAATCAGGTAAATAAAATTGATAATATCGCTAAGAGTTATGAGTTAAAAGAAAAACGCGTTTTAGCATTAACACAATCTATCCCCATTTCGAATAATTTATTTAAATCTGCACGAGCTGATTATATGGAAGTATTAATGACACAACGTGATGCCTTAGAATCTAGAATGGAATTAGTGGAAACAAAAAAAGAACAAATGAATGCCCTCATAAATGTGTATAGAGCATTAGGAGGCGGCTGGAGATAATGTTGGTTAATGACTAGCATAAAAAACTTGCTAAACCTTGGTTGAATACTTAATATTTTTATTTCATAGTTTTTATATTAAGTTATTTGACTAAGGTTATAGCAAGACTATCATTAATTTTTTATTAAAAAAATTAATGTAATTTTACACCCATTGTTTAATTATATTATTTTATGGCTGAATTTCCTGCATGTCCGAAATGTAAATGTGAATATACCTATTCAACTGGTACTTTATTAACTTGCCCTGAGTGTTTTTATGAGTGGAATCCAGATGAAGAAATAAAAATGGAAATAGTTAACGAATCATCAGATAAGGTAATTGATGCCAATGGCAATCAGTTATTTGATGGAGATACAGTAGTTGTGATAAAAGACTTGCCAGTAAAGGGAGCATCAAAACCTGTAAAAGCAGGAACAAAAGTTAAGAATATTAAGTTAGTTGATGGTGATCATAATATTAGTTGTAAGATAGACGGATTTGGTGCAATGGGACTTAAATCTGAATTTGTGAAAAAGGCTTAATTGATTTTTAACTTTACCATAATTTTTTAAGAGATTCCCAATCCGTATTCCAAGGATCTGTTTTTCTAACAGGGGCAATATCACTGTGTCTTAAAGTATATTTTATTGAATGATGTTGTTTGATGTTTTTAACCAAGGCTACTAATGATTTAATTTGTTGCTCGGTTGGAGATTCAGTATATGACGTCATAATTTCTATCCCAATCGAACAACTATTTACGTTTGTTCTCCCATCTGGCAAACTGCTTTTTCCTGCATGGTATGATAAATCTTTTTCTTCAACTAAGCGGTAAATTGTTCCATCTCTACCAATTACATAATGTGCGGATACGTTATATTGTGCAAATTGTTTGATTACTAAATCAATATCGTAATAATCGCCACCAGAGTTATTAAAGGTAGAATGTATAATAATTGCGTCAATTTTTCTGTGCTGAATTTTAGCATGCCCAAAGGTTATATTTTTATTTATAATCTTTAAGCTATCTTGTGATAAGATAGTTGTATGATAACCAACTGATAATAGTATAATGAGAGAAATAAGTTTCATTATTTTGTACATACACTAATGTTTCTTATGAAGAAACTTTAGTGTAAAATTTTAGTTAGGCATTTCGGGGCTAATCTCAACACCAGTTGGTATTTTTCCTTTTAAACTACTTAAGAAAGCTTTAATGCTTTCTGTTTGTTCATCACTTAATTCTTTATTTAATTGAAGCTTTGCCATTATTTTAATTGCTTGACCCAAGTCTGTTACACTTCCATCATGAAAATATGGAGCCGTCTCAGTAATATTAATGAGTGAGGGAACTTTAAATATGAATTTATCGGATTCACTTTTTGTGTTTGCCATTTTTCCTAGGTCTTCATGTTTACTGCCAGTTAGTGATGTGTAATTATCACCATAAGTAGGGAATTTCATTAAAGAAGCGCCACCCATTGCAACCCCATTGTGACATGTCATGCATCCAGTATTTATAAATTCTCTAAGTCCCTTTTTCTGTTCAGGTGTAAGCGCATTTTTATTACCATTCAAATATTCGTGAAAAGGAGCTGGTGTTATTAATGTGCGTTCAAAAGCACCAATTGCCTTTTTTAAATTATCATAAGATATTGGATTTTTTTCTTCCGGAAAGGCCTCGGTAAATAATCGGTTGTAACCAGCTATTTTTTTAAGTCTATCTATTACATAGTTTTCCGAAGGCATATTCATTTCTACAGGATTTAAGATAGGCATCCCAGCTTGTTCTTCTACATCTTTTGCACGCCCATCCCAAAACTGTGTCAGGTGTAATGCAGCATTGTATACAGTAGGTGAATTTCTATCTCCTAATTTCTTTGAGTCTCCCTCGCTTGTTGGTTTGTTATCAACTCCATAAGTAGATAAATTATGGCATGTATTACAACTTTGAGTGTTGTTTTTTGATAATCGGTTGTCGAAGAAAAGTGTTTTCCCTAGTAATATTTTTTGAGTACTGTGAGGTTTTTCAGTAATCGTAGCTTCATTAGGTAATGGTTTAAAAAAGGCTTGAGCCTCTGCTAGTAATACTGAATCTTCTTGCGCCTCTGCATTAATTATAGGATTCGCTTCTGCATTTTTGGTTTCGGAAGTGCCACAAGATACAAGTACATTGATTAAGCCAATTGTAATAAATAAAGATAGTGTATGTTTCATAGTTTTTAAATAAAACACAAAGGTATTAAAAATACATTGGCTTATCATAGTTTTGTTTTGGTAAATTTTATACTTTTAACTGATAAATTCGTTAATATGTATAAGTTATTTTTTCTTTTGTTTTTATTCTTTATAGTATCATGTAGCGAACCTACACCTAAAGAAAAATTACTAAAAGAACCCAATACAATTGCTGAATTAGGAGAATTGCTTTTTAACGATTCTATTTTATCGAGAGGAAATCAGGTGAGTTGCGCTTCATGTCATAAATCAGAATTTGCTTTTGCTGATAATGTGCCATTTAGTTTTGGAGTAGATAGTATTGCGGGAGATAGGAATGCGCCAAGTGCTATGAATATGTCTGCGCGTAATTTTTATTTTCATGATGGTAGGGCAGAAACGCTTGAAGAACAAGCCAAAGGACCAATTGAAAATCCAAAAGAGATGGATCTTCCGATTTCGGAAGCAGTAAAAAAATTAAATAATCATGTTCAATATAAAGCGTTCTTTATAAAGTTATTTGGTAAGCCAGCTAATTCAGAAAATTTAGTTGAGGCTATTGCTACCTTTGAGAAAACTTTGGAAACCAATAATTCTCCATTTGATAATTATATAAATGAAAAAGATACAGTACTGTTTTCGGAGGCAGCCAAAAGAGGACAAACTATTTTTAATGTGAAAGGAAAATGTTTTGATTGCCATTTTGGTCCTGATTTTACGGGAGATGAGTTTAAAAATATCGGATTGTTTAATGCTAAAGATTTGAATGATAGTGGGCGATATGTTATTACTCGAAAAATAGAGGATATTGGAAAATTTAAAGTGCCAGGATTACGAAATATTGAAATTACCAAACCATATATGCATAATGGAATGTTTAAAACCTTACGCGAAGTAATAGATTATTACAATAACCCTGATAAATTTGTGCCTAATTCTATTAATAGAGATACCTCACTTAGTAAGCCTTTAAATCTTTCTGAAGATGAAATAAATGATTTAGAAGCTTTTTTAATTTCATTAACCGATCAACGTTTTAAGAAATAGTTTTAACTATTTGTTTTTGTAAGTAATCTAATATTTTTTTAGTACATTTAAACGTTTTAGATTAATGATAAAAAGGGGATGGATATTAAGTTTTTTGTTTCTTAACTCAATATTATTGGCTCAAGATTCTTTAAAAGTCAATTCTTGGATAGAGCAAAGTAAAGATTTAATGCGTCTTGGGCAAACACAACAGTCCTTGAGTCAGTCTCATCAGGCGGTTGCGTTTTGTAAAAAACAACAATACCATAAAGGTTTAGCTCAATCTTATAATCAACTTGGGGCTATTTTCGAGAGTCATAGTAATTATGATAGTGCAAATTTTTATTTAAATGCCTCGATTCAAATTTCTGAGAAATTTAATTTTAAAGATGAGTTAGCAGTGGCTCATAATTTAATTGGATTAATATTATGGCATCAAAGTACCTACAAAGAGGCATTACCTCATCATAATAAAAGTTTGTCATTGTTTCAAGAATCCAATAATCAAAAAGGTATAGCGAATACATATACCAGAATTGGGAATGTTTATTATGATTTAAGTGATTTTCCTAATTCACTCGATAATTTTTTACAATCTTTAAAAAGATATGCCAATCTTAAAGATAGCATAGGTATTGCAGAGGCTTGTAATTATTTAGGAAAAGTGTATAGCCGCTTAAATGAAAGAGAATCGGCGAAGAAATATTTATTTAAAGCTTTAGGCATTAATCAGCGCTTAAAAAATAGCCGTGGCATTGCTATATCTTATAATGGACTAGGCAATTTATTCATGGATAATTTTGATTTAATAAAGGCATTAAAATTTTTTATAAAAAGTAAAGAGTATCATCAAATAGGTGGTGATAAAATAGGTATCTCGATTGCGCATATTAATATTGGAACAATTTACGATATGATGTATAACTTATCTGATGATTCATTAAAGATTGTAGCTGCTAATTTATCCTATCGTTCATCTACTCCTTTACGTAAAAGCCTTTTAGATTCTGCAAGGTATAATTTTAAGGAATCCATTCAAATCAACTCTCAAGTTGGGAATAAATTCGGATTAATTTATGGTTATAATGGTATTGGAGATATATATGTAAAAGAAAATAATTATCAAGAAGCAATACCACAGTACAAACAGGCTTATGCATTAGCTCTTGAGGTAAAGGCTACTAGTGAGCAATACGAAACAGCTAAAAGAATTTCAAGATGTTTTGAAGGGCTAAATTTAAAGGATAGCGCATTTTATTACTTAAAAACGTATATTCATGTAAAAGAGGAAGTAGTAGGTGAGGAACGACAAAGAGAACTCTATAGAAAAGAAAGTCAATATGAATATGAAAAGCAAATTCAAAAACAAAAATTAATTCGTCAGGCCCAATTGGCAGTTGCAGCTGAAAAACAAAAGCAACAATGGTTTATCATAACAGCCGTTGTGATAGTATTAGTAATTGTGATTTATTTTGCCATTATTTTAAATAAACGATTAAAGACAACCCGTATTCAAAATAAATTAATTGAACAGCAAAAATCGAGCATTGAACAAAAAAATAAAGAGATTATAGATAGTATAATGTATGCTAAACGAATACAAGATGCGATGCTAACATCTCAAACATATATTGAGAATGAATTAAAGAAAATAAAGTGTAATAGTTTTATTGTATTTAAACCTAAAGATATTGTGAGTGGTGATTTTTATTGGTTTCATGTAGATGGCGATGAGATTTTTTATATGACAGCTGATAGTACTGGGCATGGTGTTCCTGGCGGTTTTATGAGTATGTTGGGTATAAACTTGTTAAGTGAGATTGTTGTAGAAAGAAAAATAAAAGACCCTGGTATGGTACTTAATTTATTAAGAGAAGAGATTACACGCTCCTTAAAAACAGATGATGGATATGCTAAAGACGGTATGGATGCTGTGTTTTGCAGGCTTAATACTAAAGCAGGTACCTTAGATTGTGCCTTAGCAAATAATGCTTTATATATAGTAAGACAAAGTGTGTTATTAGAATTTAAAGCGCAAAAAATGCCAGTAGGTTATATGGAACAGGTGAAACCCTTTGAAACTAAACGTATCGAATTACAAACCAATGATGTTATTTATACGTTTACTGATGGATACGCCGACCAGTTTGGAGGTGAAAAAGGCAAGAAATTTAAATACAGCCAGCTTAAAAATAAATTAATAGAGATAAACGCATTACCTCTATCAACACAACAATTCGAGTTGTCAAAATGCTTTGAAGAATGGAAATCGAATATTGAACAAGTTGACGATGTATGTGTAATTGGTCTTAAATATTTTGCATAATATCGATACGATAAGGGAGTTTAGCGCTAAAACACAATTCATCATTTAAAATATAGCATTTTATCCTATCCTATACGAAATTTATCTTTAGAAAAGAAATTTTTTGTGCATTTTTAATCCAGTTTATTGTTTAAATTATTAACATTTTTGAGAACAGTGTTAAAATAATTGTTATTATCGTTTTCAATATTGAAAACTTTTTTTGTTAGTAAAATATGTAGTGGGTTGAATTATAGCAATTTAACATATTAATTTTGATAACTTTTTAGTCGTTAGAAAAAAAATGTGGTTTACTTTGGGCTAATTTTATGAAAAGCAAAACTCATTTAAACAAACAATATATTATATGGAAACAGTTACTATGAAATTAGGGAAAAAGACATTCTCAAAAGACGAAGTTCAAAAAGCCACTATCGCGTATTTTAAAGGAGATGATTTAGCAGCTAGAGTTTGGATTAATAAATACGCCTTAAAAGATTCTGAAGGGAATTTTTATGAAAGATCGCCTGAAGATATGCACCATCGTATTGCAAGTGAAATTGCAAGAATAGAAGCAGCCTATTCTAATCCATTATCACATCAAGAGGTTTATGATTTAATTAAAGACTTTAAATATATTGTTCCGCAAGGTAGCCCAATGACGGGTATTGGAAATCCATTTCAAATAGCCTCTTTATCTAACTGTTTCGTAATTGGTAATAAAGGTGGAAGTGATTCTTATGGTGGAATCATGAAAATTGATCAAGAACAAGTTCAACTGATGAAACGTAGAGGTGGTGTG
Source organism: Bacteroidia bacterium (assembly GCA_020846025.1). Lineage (GTDB taxonomy): Bacteria > Bacteroidota > Bacteroidia > B-17B0 > Aurantibacillaceae > UBA4416. The sequence continues at coordinate 47,445 of JADLER010000037.1, forward strand.
GGGCATGATTTATCACACATTCGTCCTAAAGGCTCGGCAGTTAAGAATTCTGCTCTTACTTCTACTGGCTTAGTACCATTTATGGAACGTTTCTCTAATTCAACTCGTGAGGTGGCTCAAGATGGTCGTCGTGGCGCTTTAATGCTTTCTGTTTCTATTAATCATCCAGATTCTGAAGATTTTATTGATGCTAAATTAGAGCAAGGTAAAATAACTGGTGCTAATGTATCAGTTCGTATCGATGACTCTTTTATGAAAGCTGTAAAAGAAGATACATTATATACCCAAAAATATCCTATTTTCAGTAATAATCCTCAATTTACTAAAGAAGTAAATGCTCAAGATATTTGGAAAAAAATTGTACATAATGCATGGAAATCGGCAGAGCCAGGTATTTTATTCTGGGACACTATTATCAATGAATCCTTACCGGATTGTTATGCTGATTTAGGTTATAAAACTATTTCAACTAACCCATGTGGCGAAATTCCATTATGTCCTTATGATTCTTGTCGCTTATTAGCAATCAACTTATTCTCTTATGTTGTAAACCCATTTACTAAAGATGCCTATTTTGATTTTGATTTATTCAAAAAGCATGTGGGATACGCTCAACGCATGATGGATGACATCATTGATTTAGAATTAGAAAAAGTGGATGAGATTTTATTAAAAATAGATTCTGATCCTGAAGACGAAGAAATCAAACGTATTGAGAAAAATTTATGGTTGGAAATTAGAAACAAAGCACGTGAAGGAAGAAGAACAGGAGTAGGAATTACAGCAGAAGGGGATATGTTAGCTGCATTAGGTATCCGTTATGGCAGTAAAGAAGGCAATGATTTTTCAATTAATGTACATAAAACTTTAGCATTAGCAGCTTACCGTTCATCTGTTGAAATGGCTAAAGAAAGAGGTGCTTTTGCAATTTATGATGCAAAAAGAGAATTACATAATCCATTTGCGCTTCGTATTAAAAATGAAGATCCTGCATTATATAATGATATGCAAGAGTACGGAAGAAGAAATATTGCCATGTTAACTATTGCTCCTACGGGCAGTACATCTATTATGACACAAACTACATCAGGTATTGAGCCAGTATTTATGCCAGTGTACAAAAGAAGAAGAAAAGTAAATCCTAATGATAAAGATGTGCGTGTGGATTTTGTAGATGAGGTAGGTGATTCATGGGAAGAATACGTAGTATTCCATCATAAATTTAAACAATGGATGGAGGTAAATGGCATAGATACAACTATCAATTATTCTAATGAAGAAATTAATACATTAATAGAAAAATCTCCTTACTATAAAGCAACGTCTAATGATGTGGATTGGTTAAGTAAAGTGAAAATGCAAGGTGCTATTCAAAAATGGGTAGATCATTCAATTTCTGTAACTATTAACATTCCAAGTGATGCAACTGAAGAATTAGTGAATCAATTATACCTAACAGCATGGGAGGAGGGTTGTAAAGGCGTAACTGTTTATCGTGATGGTTCGCGCTCAGGAGTATTAATCTCTAATGATGAAAAGAAAAAAGAGAACGATTCTGAAAAGAATGTTCAACAAAATATCTTCCCAACAAAACGACCTCAAGTATTAGATGCAGATGTTGTTCGTTTCCAAAATAATAAAGAGAAATGGATTGCATTTGTGGGAACAATTGCTGGTAAACCTTATGAAATATTTACAGGGTTAGCTGCTGATGATGATGATGGAATTTTATTACCTCGTTGGGTAAACGAAGGTTACATTATTAAAAACAGAGACGACAAAGGAAACTCAAGATATGATTTCCAATATATTAACCAAAGAGGCTACAAAACAACTATTGAAGGATTATCATATCGTTTTGAGCCAGCATACTGGAATTATGCCAAATTGATTTCTGGAACTTTAAGACATGGTATGGCTATAGAAAATGTAGTAGATTTAATTAATGGACTTCAATTAGATAATGAATCTATTAATACATGGAAAAATGGTGTTGCTCGAGCGCTTAAACGTTATATCCCAGATGGTACACAGGCTAAAGGAAAATGCTCAGATTGTTCATCTCCAAATTTAATGTATCAAGAAGGCTGCTTAACTTGTAAAGATTGTGGTTCTTCTAAGTGTGGATAATTAATATCTCAATATAGATTCATAACACCTGTTCTTTTAATTAATTTAAGCGAACAGGTGTTTTTGTTATAAGTTCTATTTACCTTTGCAGTATGACTAGAGTAGAAATAATACAAGAAATAAAGCAAAAAAAAACATTTTTATGTGTGGGACTTGATCCTGATGTGGATAAACTTCCAAAACATCTATTAGAAGAGGATGATCCTATCTACGAATTCAATCGTCAAATCATTGATGCCACAGCAGATTATTGTATGGCTTACAAACCTAATACCGCTTTTTACGAAGCTTATGGTGTATCAGGTATTACAAGTCTTGAAAAAACTATTAAATATATTAAGCAGTATTATCCTAAGCATTTTTTAATTGCGGACGCCAAACGAGGCGATATTGGTAACACATCGGCTATGTACGCCAAGGCCTTTTTTAATCGTTTAAATGCTGATGCTATTACAGTAGCGCCATATATGGGTAGCGATTCGGTAAAACCATTTTTACAATTTGAAAATAAATGGGCAATTGTATTAGGATTAACTTCTAATGAAGGTGCTAATGATTTTCAATTAGACATGGGGAAAAATGAATTATTGTATAAACATGTATTGCGTACTTCTAGCCAATGGGGAACACCTAACAATATGATGTATGTGATAGGTGCAACAAAGGCTGAGATGTTAACTGAAGTAAGAGCTATATTACCAACACATTTCTTTTTAGTTCCAGGTGTTGGTACTCAAGGAGGTAGTTTATCTGATGTTTGCAAATATGGTTTAATTAAAGATGATATAGGGATAATAGTTAATTCTTCAAGAGATATTATTTACGCTTCGAGTGGAGAAGATTTTGCGGATGCAGCTGCACTGAAGGCTAAGACAATTTCTAATGATATGAGCCATTATTTGTAAATCATTTTCATCATTTCTTCATCTTTTCTATAAATGTCAAGATATAGTTTTAGACCTGTACTATCGGCATGAGCGGTGTAGTATCTGGTGTAAATAGGCACTAAAGGACGTTTGAGTTTTATTTTCTTTTGTTCTTGTTTTGTAAAATATACTTGTAAACTATCATGACGATAATTTAAACTATCGTCTCTAATTAAAAAATCAGCAAACTCGACAAAATTCTCAAGTCTAATACAACCATGACTTTGCGCTCTATTACTAGTTTTAAAGTATCGTTTAGAATTAGTATCATGTAAATAAACTCCAAAGGGATTGTGAAAATTAAATTTTACAATGCCTAAACTATTTTCTTCGCCTATGCGTTGCCTAAACCGAACGGGGAGATAATCTTCGGTATATTTTTTCCAAGGCAATTTGGTATAATCTAGTACTTTGTTACTGGCTCCTATTACTTCAAAATTTTTCTTTCTAATATAGCTAGTGTCTTTTTTCACAAGAGGTAGAATTTCCTTAGTAGCAATACTTATTGGGACATTCCAATATGGATAAATGAGTATGTGGTCAATTTTACTTTTTAAGATTGGAGTTTGATGGTCGGGCTTCCCGCAAACTACGGCGGATTGCATCACTACGGTATCTTTTTCAAATACAGTAAGCCAAAATGCAGGAATATTAATGAAAACATATTTCTCAGGGAAAGTATTTTCCCAGCGCCAGCGTTCCATAGCCATACAAATTTGTTTAATCACTTTTTCCCTATTGTAAGATAGAGCTTGTTTAGTATAAATACCTATTTTTCCATCGGGTTGTATAAACCATTTTGTTTGTAATTTCTTTAATGCTCTTGCCAATTTTAAACTATCATTGGCTTTGCTGGTACTATCATAAAAGCCTTGTTTGATTAAACTACTTATGATGTGTTGATGTTTTAATAAACTATCTTTCTCACTTGTAAATGGAATTGAATCCATGTTAAATTGATTTTTATCATTTAATATATGAGCTAGTTCTTGCTTCAACATTCGATAATTATAAAATTTAGGTTCCAATGAATCGAGTACTGCTTTTAGTTGCTTGGAATGATACCCGCTTACGAGTAGGCTATCCCAGCCTCTTGGAAGTTTTTTAAAATTAGTTTGTAATAGCAAACTATCTGCATAAAAACGACCTTTGTTGAGGTGAGCACCTAGTAAAAAGTAAGCATCACTCAATAATAAATCAGCATTTACAAGCGCTGTAATGTTTATGTATTTTTTGTTGGCATGTATAGAATCTATATAGTTGATGATAGGTGTTAGGTGGTAATCATCAGGATAAAGACCGTAATACTCAGCATGTTTTATAATTGAAATAAGTGAATCGCCTAATAAATTAAGTTGAGTTTTTGAGAACCAGAGTAAGGAATCAGAATAAAGTTGCCTGAAATATTTAAAGCAGGATAGAGTAGTGGAATCAACGATAATTATAGAGTCTTGATTAGATAACCATTCATTTAATTCATTATGAAGTTCTAATTGTACATCTTGAGGTTTATCTACTTTTACAATTACTTGTTTTTTAACTTCTGGTTGACAAGAAACAATGAAAATTATGAATAGCAATAAAAAACAAAACCTTGTCTTAATTTTAGACAAGGTTCTGAGTATAATTATCGTATTTAAAATCATTTACTAACGTTAAACTTACCGGTTTTAAGGGTTTCGTTTTGTTTGTTTACTACTTGATAGATATATACACCTTTAGCAATATTATCTAGGTTAAGTTGTGCTTTACCTAATTCAAATTTTGCATTAGAAATCATTCGACCAGTTACATCAAAAGCTAAAATAGAATATGCTTCTTGACTTTGAGTTTCAAAGTTTACAACTGTAGACGAAGGATTTGGGTACACTGATAATTCAATGGTTGATTTTTGATTTTCATTAACTCCAACAACTGAATAGTTGCTAATAGCAGTAACGAAAGTTTGAGTACTTGAACCCATTATTGAATTAATAGTTGAAGTATTAATTGTTAAAATAGGAGCTTTACTAGCACTTGGACTATAATAGTCATAAACTTCTGTATTTACAGTAGCAGTAATTGAAGATATAGTTGCAACGATATCTTGATTTGTTTTTACTCTAATTATATCTGTAAAAGTTTTGCTTGGTAATACTAATGTTCCTGTTCCATCAGCTAAAACAGTACAAGATCCGCTAAATGTTCCAGAGCCAGCTAATGGCGCTGTGGCAGTAACCGAGCCACTAGTTGCAACTGTAGTAGTGGTATTTAAACTCATTGGATATACTGCATAATAAGCAGGGGAAGAGTAAATAAAGTTCAGGTTAAATGTATTAATAACCATATCACCGCCAAAATATTTAAGTTCTGTAGAACTGGCTAAGTAATAAGAACTATTGTTTGACCCTGCAGTAACAAAAATATTTGCAGGATTGTACGCTGTATTGGTAGATGTACTTGCTGCATAATTGGTTGTAACCGTAGTAGAAGGAGTAACAGAATAATTCCAAGTAGCGCCAGCACCACCAGCACCCGGAGAAATACCTACAGTGTTGCAAGGAACAGTTGAATAGGTATCACCTGCAACAAATGCGTGATTGGATTGTGTAAGCTGAGCTGACACAGTTAATGCACTAAATGATAAAAGAGATAGTAAAATTTTTTTCATATTTTAAAGTTTAAGGTTAATCAAATATACAAAATTTTAAAATATTTTACTAGGGTTTAAAATTAAGTTAGGGTCAAAAACTTTTTTAACATTTCTCATAAGTTCTAATTGATATTCTGGAAAAATAATGGGCATATAGTTTTTTTGAACTAATCCAATGCCATGCTCCCCACTTATAGTTCCACCTAACTTTCTACAAAGTGTAAAAATTTCGGTAATACCTTTTGGCAATTCACGTTCCCAAACATCGTTTGGCAAATCACCTTTGATAATATTAACATGCAAATTGCCATCGCCCGCATGACCATAACATACACTTTTAAACCCATATTTTGCACCAATTTCTTTTACACCTTTTAATAGTGTTGGTAATTCGGCTCTAGGAACAACGGTATCCTCTTCTTTGTAAACCGAATTACTTTTTACTGCTTCACCAACTTTTCGTCTTATTTTCCATAAAGATGATTTCTGTTCGGTAGTATCAGCCATAAGAATTTCATCGCAACCATGCTGAGTCATGATGTCGCTGATGGTTTCACAATCTTGATATAGTAATTCTAAATTATTACCATCTACCTCTACCAATAATAAGGCTTGCCATTCGGGCTTAATGGAAAAATTTACTTCTCCTGCGTATTTGATACTCCAATCAATGGCATCTCTTTCCATAAATTCCATAGCACTGGGTGTAACACCTGCTCTAAATGTGGCACCCACAGCTTCGCAAGCTTTTTCGGCTGAAGTAAATGGAATAAGCATTAATACATCATGTTTTGGTAATGGAATGAGTTTAAAAACTATTTTGGTTACAATTCCAAGCGTTCCTTCACTTCCTATCATAAGATGTGTAAAGTTATAACCTGTGGAATATTTAAGAGTATTAGCTCCTGTCCAAATAATTTCTCCGTTTGGTAATACAACCTCAAGATTTAAAACATAATCTCTGGTAGTTCCATATTTAACAGCTTTAGGTCCGCCACTACTATGTGCAATGTTTCCTCCTAATGAACAACTTCCCCAACTGGCTGGATCTGGTGGATAAAATAAACCTTCTTTTTTTACCTCTTCTTGAAATATATAATTAATAACCCCTGGTTCAACGGTTGCTTGTAAATTTCGAGTATCAATTTGTAAGATACGATTAAATCGTTCCATACTTATTACAATACCTCCATATATTGGTAATGCCCCACCACTTAGTCCTGTACCTGCTCCTCTGGCTGTTACTGGTATGCGAAAGTTGTTCGCTAATTTCATAATTTCTGAAATTTGCTCCACAGTTTGTGCTTTTACCACTACTTCTGGTTTATAAATGAAGTCTTCGGTATGATCTTGTCCGTATAACTTTAAAATTTCATCGTCTATAAATACATATTGTTCACCTACGATTTGTTTTAGTAATTGAATATGTTGAGATGTAATGGTTTGATACGGTGTATTCATTTTACTTTTTGTCTATAATAATTTATAATGTTTTCAGCTTCTTCTTTTTGTTGTGTACCAATTAAAAATGTTTTACCATTCTTATAAGTTATGTAGATTCCATATTCACCAGCTACATTGTAACACCAGCCCTTTCCTACATGACTATATCGCACACCCCATCCACCATAATCACTTATAGGTGAGTATTTAATAAGTTGAACAGATTGTATATCTTCCCAATTAATACTACGATGACA
>JADLER010000038.1 GCA_020846025.1 Bacteroidia bacterium
CATCGGCATTACCCACTCTTCCTAAAGCAGTTTGACTAGCTAAAAACCCTTTCATTTGGGGGTTATTTCGGATGGCTGCATTATTAAAGTCTGTCTCAATTGCTCCAGGAGCCACAATGTTAGATCGAATACCCCGGCTACCGTATTCTTTGGCCACATATTTACAGAATATTTCAACTGCTCCTTTTAATGAAGAATAAACAGAATATCCGGGTACACAAAAGCGCGTGGTGCCTGATGAGATAAACACCACCCCGCCATTGTCATTCATCATAGGCAGGGCTTTTTGTGTAAGGAAATAAACGCCTTTGTAATGAATGTTCAATAAATTGTCGAATAATTCTTCTGTTACTTGGGCGATGGGCACTGTAGCACCAACTCCGGCATTATTAATCAGGAAGTCAATTTTATCTGTATTCCATTTGCTTTTCAATGTTTCGATAACAGTTTTTAGAAATCCATCCAATCCCTTTACATTGTTCGCATCAAATTGCAAAGCCTGAGCTTTGCCCCCCATGCTCGTTATTTCACTAACAACATTTCCGGCCTCCGATTCATTTGTGTTATAGGTTAGGATTACATCAATCCCCTTTTTTGCCAGTGATAATGCCATGTCTTTGCCAAGGCCTCTACTGCCTCCGGTTACAAGAGCTATTTTGTTTTTTAATTCCATCTTTTTTTTGTTTAAAATTATGACACAAAGATGGGATGGATAGGTCGATAAAAAATGGTGAGAACTTAAGTATTTACTTAAGCTTTATTTTTTGCCTGTATTGTTTCGGTGTAATGCCTTCCATTTTTTTAAAGAACTTGGTGAAATTGGAAGGATCGTAGGTTAATTGTATAGCCACATCGGCAATGGCTTTATCTGGATTTTGCAATAGATCTTTGGCAATTTCTATTAACTTTTCTTCGTAAATATCACAGGGCGATTTTCCGGTTGTTTCTTTAATAGTATTACTTAAATGAATGGGGTGTACATAAAGTTTTTCGGCCATGTCCTGAACCTCAAATAACTTTAGTGCTTTGCCTTCAACAACCTCTTCCATGTGCCTATCCAGCACTTCGTAAAAATGCAATGTCAATTCATCACTACGTGAGCCTGTAATTTTATTTACTGTTTTAGAAGGCATAAACAAATTTATTCAATTTACTGCATAGTACCTTGCTAACCACCAAAAACTTATCAGGTACAAAATCCTTTGGACGACTCCCTGATAATTTTTAATAAGTCCGAAAGCCAAAGAGCAACTAATAATCAAGGCAAAATATAATAAATGTTTCCATTTAATATCAGGGGATTTTTCGGAGTACCATTGCAAAAGAATACCTATGCTAAAGGCAATTCCAGCGATTTGAGCAAAAGCGGAATGCAAATTAGAATGCAATTGCGAGTAATGGGTAGTTTCCAAATGCAGAAATGGCTTGGTGCAAAATATCCCGGTTAGAGCAACACACAATCCGTAAATCAAAATTAATGCGTTGTTAAGGCTCATACCATTTAACAATATACCTGAGCTCAATGTAATTCCAAACAATAAAAAGCCGGTTTGCATGATAAGTTTTTTATTATAACCCTGGGCTCCTAAATCGCTAATGGTATTTTTCACAAATGAATAGTCCGTGGACGAAAAAATATGTGCAACTATAATAAAACTTAAAAAGATGCTTACCGAAATAAGGGGATAATGTAATTTAAAATAGGCCACCATCTTTTATCTATAGTTTTGCATGATGTTATAAATATCAGGAAAATTCTTCATCGCTTTTATCGAAACAATAATAAGCAATAAACTAATGCCCATTGTTACAAAACTTTTAAGAAATGGAAATATCATCAAGCAATAAACAATCATAAACCCGGAAACTATAATACCAATCAATCCGCCACACTGAATTTTATTCAGCATCATAAGGTAGCAAACGAAAACAACTGCACCTGATAGCATCAAAACGTGGCCATCCATTAAAAGGCGAAGGAGATTACGATCGTATTTGCCCTTATGATTGATAAGCACAAATACATCGTGCAGTACCCCGTTTCCGAAGTACCACAACGATGCAACAAGTGTCCAATGTATAGATAACAGCCAATTCAATTAGCTTACTATTTTAAAGTTAAATGCTCCGTTTTGAGTAGCACCCCATATGCGTAACCATACAGGTAATACTGCTTCGGTTCCTCTTGCAGAACTAATGCCGCCAAGATCAAGTATATTGTTTTCTTTCCACCCGAATTCATTCATAAGTGATTTTACTTTCTTTTTCGCGTCAGCATCTTCCCCGCAAATAAAAGCAGTATGATCCCCTCCGCCAATCATGTTCGGATTAACCATTAATCCGCACCACATGGTATTTAGTGCTTTTACTACTTTAGTATCCGGAAACGTTTTTTGAATCTCCTCACCCAGTGAATTTGTATTAGAAAGTTCCGGCAATAAACTTGGTGGCATTCCTTTACTGAAATCCAACGGATTGGCAACATCGATAAGTACTTTTCCTTTTAAATTCTTAGCCTCGGCTAATTTCAGGGCATTGATTGAGTTTCCGCCTTGTGTAACATTTAAAATGATGTCGCCAAAAGCTGCTGCCTCGGCAAAAGTTCCCAATTTCACATTTTTATTAGCGCCATGCCACTCGCTGAAGGGCGGATTTCCATATCCATCCTTTGCTGTGCTTGCTAATTTTTCGGACACGTTCCTTGTTCCCATCATTACGTCATGTCCTAATGAAGTTAATTTTGAAGCGAAGGTTTGACCAACGGTTCCTGTTCCAATAATTGCTATTTTCATCTTATTCATTTTTTAAAGGTTAATAATTGACATTACAAAGGTGCATTGTTTCACCCTGCTGGTAATGGTCAAAAACATGGTTAAAATGGTAGAATCGGGTTTAACTTCCCGCTTTCCTGAATTCTAAAGGAGTTTTATCGGTATGCTTCTTAAAGAATTTGCCAAAATTAGCCGGATCGGAGAAGTTAAGCTGGTAAGCTATTTCAGCAATATCGAACTCTGTGAATTGTATAAGAGACTTTGCTTCTGCCAGTATTCGTTCATTGATAAATGAAAGTGCATTTTTTCCGGAAGCTGTTTTTACAGAATGAGAAAGGTGATTAGGAGTTACCGAAAGTAGGTTGGCATATTCTTCAATGGTTCTTTTTTCAATATAATAACTGTTTACTAGTTGAATGAATTTTTGCAATAAGATCTGCTGCGGACTTGTGAAGCCTTCTTCCCATTGGTTAAAAGCGGTGGTAAATTCTTTTAGCTGATATAATAATGCAAGTAATTTTACAGTCGCAATAGTATGTTTCTCGTCATTTGAATTTTCATAAGATGAAAAAACCTCTTCAAAATGGGGAGCAAATTCTTTAAACTTTGAATGATTTAACTTGAAAAAGTTAGTATGTAAAATATTAAAAAAGGGAAATTCCTTTTCAAATACCGGCTTAAAGAAAGAAAAGCATTGTGGTTTAAAATAGATCAAGTAACCGTTTGCGGTGTTGTCCCTAAAGAAACTGTATAAAAGTCCTGGCGATTGAAAGACTAAAAATGAATCTAGCTTAGTGACATCTGTGTTGTCATAGGTAATCTTTGTTTTTCCGGCATTGGTTACTAAGGCTATAAAATAAAAATCCTTTCGAAATGGTGGTTTATAATTATTAATTGAACCTTCGTTCTCTTTTAGCCTTAGGCAAAAGAAATTTGGATTCGGAGTCTTATAATCAGATGGGATCGATTGTAAGAAATCATTGATCTCTTTGTAATAAGGAATTATTGCCATATTCGAGGTAAAAACGCGACTCTAAATTACATTTTTTATTGCTACATGATTGAACCTTGGTTAATAATTCAATATATCAATGAACGACTAAAAGCGGAGAATTACTCGGCTAAAATTCAAATAATTAAAGACTGTAAATCGTCAGCCAAAGTTGGACAGTTAGTTTGATAAATTTAAGGTGGTATTTTGAGTTAAGCAAGAAAATTAATAACTTAACTAAAAGAACCATTAAAAATGGAAAAACAAAGTGCAAGC
>JADLER010000039.1 GCA_020846025.1 Bacteroidia bacterium
AAATAATAAAGTCATCAGAATTTATTTGCCTGTATTCTTTAAACACTGTTCCTGTTAAATCTGATAGCTGAATGTTATCAACATGATTTTTAATACTGATTCTTAAATTATCTGTTACAGGATTAGGGAATATTTTATATTGCTCTTTTATTATATTTTGTATTCCTATGGTTGGGTCATACCATAAAGCAACACCTAAGGGAAATTGGCTTGCGCTTCCCCACGCGAAAGCAGGGGCAAACGCATGATCATCAATCATCATATCAAAATAATGGCAACCAATGCAATTATTGATCGCAAAAAAGTAATCGTTATCCATCCTGGATACATTAAATATTCCTTGCTGAACAGGAAGATATGATGCATGAAAGAGTGATGTATCCCAACTTACAGTTATCGGATATTGATAATTAAAAGCATTTATATTTGCAGAATGCTCAGGATAGTATAAATAAGGTAAAGCGTATGTTTTTGTTGAGTCGCCAATATCATTGTACAGCCAAACATTAAATTTAGAGTAATCAAAAGGATAGGCTCCCTCACCAAGCGCACTATCAACCTGAATAGGGAAACCTCCTGTAGCAGAAGTATCATAAACCAGCCAAATAGTATCTTTAGCCCCCGTAACGTCTTCAAATGCAATATGAAATTTCCATTGGGGTTGGGCATTAAGCATGGAGGCTGTAAATAACCCAAAAGCAAATTTTATGAGTAACAGTTTTTTCATTATTCTATAATTTTGGAATAAAAATAAAATTTAAAACCCTGTAGTTGCCATAAGGCGAAATACTGTATCCATTTTTACTACAGTAAGTAAAATTGCCTGAGCATGCGGGTGCTGATACAGTACCGTTTACACGCAGTGCAGTAGAATCTTCAATATACTCGCATTGGGCAAATAGTAATTTGCCTGTTAGCATTAGAATAATAATAATTTTAATTTTTCTCATAATGTTTGTTGATTTAAAGTTAAATAAAATTTAATTTTATTAATCGCTTTTAACAATGACAGCATTGCTGCTGCTTTTATCGGTTAACACATTTAATAAGTACGTACCACTTTGTTGACTTGCCAAGGTGATAGTATTTATGCCGGCAGCCAAAATGGTTCTTAAAATTACCTGCCCGGTAATGGTACTAATTGTTACCGTTGCTTTTTCAATCACATTTATTTGTACATTTTCAGCAAAAGGATTTGGAAATACTTTTATGAGTGTGTTTGTATAATTATCATGTAAACCCGTAATAGGTTGGCTCCATTTAAAAATATAAGCATCATCAATACCTGATGAAATCAGATTGAATGAATTATTTGAAGGGTCAAAATCGCAATAACCATGAAAACCACCAGCCACATATATATTTTGATTCTTATCTAAAGCTATTGATGTTCCAACATTATCAGTTGTCCCAGTTAATTGATTTGCCCACACGAAATTACCGGCACTGTCTATTTTACTAACAAACGTGTCCCCTGAACTATTTCCAAATAAATTGTAAACACCTACACCTGGATCAAAATCAACGGTATCAGCAAACCGTCCAGTAGTATATATGTTGGCAGATGAATCAAGAGAAAGTTTCATTCCCATATCAGTTCCTGTACCCCCCAAGTTTTTTGCCCAAATCAGTTGCCCATTAGCATCTAATTTTACAAGAAAAACATCACGATTCCCATGGCTTGACAAATTAAATACCGTGCTACCTGGGTCGACATCCATAATTCCAGAGAAATAGCCAGAAATTATTACATTACCAAGTTGGTCAGATAAAATATCTGTTCCATTACCGTGTTGCGCTCCTCCAAACTGTTTAGCCCAAATAAAATTGCCAGCACTATCAAATTTACAAACATAAACATCAAACTGCCCAAATGAAGTCAAATTAAAATTTACTGTAGTATCAGGATTAAAATCACACAGTCCATTAAACATACCTGTTAATAAAAGATTGTTAGTGTTATCTATAGCTATTGCTGCAATTTCTTCTCTTTGAATACCCCCGATGGTTTTCGACCATAGAATATTACCACTAGAATCCATTTTGAGTACAAAAACATCTTCATATCCATGAGATACTGCTATGGGTAAAGAAATATTTGGTGCCAGATGTAAAAGGGTGTCTGTAAAAATTCCACACCAATAAACAATGTTATCTTTAACTATACACGACCGAGAGTGATCATCATCAATAGATTTGTCACCTCCAAGCTGCCTTATCCATATAAAATTACCTGCAGAATCTAACTTTAGTAAAAAAGCATCATAACCGTGTGAAATAAGCATGCAGGTGTCAGGCCCAGGATCAAAATCAACAGAATCACTAAATGAACCGCATATATACACATTACAAATAGTATCAGTAGTTATATGAAAACTTTCATCTACACCTGGGCCACCAATTATTTTACTCCAAAGAGTATTACCATTGGAATCTACTTTATTGATAAAAATTTCAGTATCAGTATAACCTGTAATGTAAATATTACCAGTAAAGTCTATGGCATTACTCAAAGCTGCATCAGGCTGCGCACCCCCAAATTGCTTAGCCCATTGCAGGGTTTGTGAAGAAGCAATAGAAAATTTCAAAAACAAAACTATCAAAAAAATAAAAAAGTTTCTCATGGTGTTTTATTTACTGCATCAAAAGTATAATATTTTTTCATTGTTCTATAATTTTGGAATAAAAATAAAATTTAAAACCCTGTAGTTGCCATAAGGTGAAATTGGAGATCCAGTATCCAACTATGTTATTTCGGAAGAAATTCTGCCAGAAGTTAAGACTCTTCCATATCCTTGGATTCAGCATTCTTCTATTGATGTGAACAAACAACAGTATTAAGTTATAAAGCACTCATCATTATTATTTTTTTTCCATCATCTCTTATTTTTTCTTACAAGCAATTTTCAAGCTTGACAGTAGTTTATAACGTGGCTCTCCTCTGAAAGATGAAATAAGTCCTTACGGTTAGCTCAATTTTCTTACAAAAGAAAGAATGCCCATTTCGATGTCAGAAAATGTTGAGTAGCGGCAATTGATTTGTAATTACCCATACAAATTCAAATAAAAAACAATATGGACTTATTAATCTCAATTTTACTTTACTTAGGTGTTTATGCTACACCGGCTGATCTTCAAAATAAAGATTTTGTTGCTAAAAATTCTGAACAAATAAATAAAGCAGAAACACTTTCAAAAGATCCAAATTTTAAATGTGACGGAATTGTAATTGTCGGCAGTGGTAATTTGTAATTAACATCTCCAAAAGAATATCAAAGGCACTGACTTCAAAAGATCAGTGCCTTTTTAATTTTTCTAAAATGGCTAACCAAAGTTTTTCATAAGGAATAACTTCAAGCCCTTCTGTATTAAAAAATTTATTCCCGGCAACAGGCTTTAGTTTTTCCAGGGAGATGGCAGCTTGTTTCTGTGACTTAGTTTTTTGAAAGTTGTTCTTGAATAATGTGAGTAACATATTCAGAAAAATAGATGTACGCGGATAAATTCTCCTGTCAACATATTTTCTGATATAGGATTCCAGATAACTTGTTCTGTCATATAACTTGTCATAATCTCCCATTTCAATCATCACTATTATCTGACCTATCATGATAATGATGTTGTTGTCTTCTTTATGAGTTGTGTAGTAGCTTATCTCATCTAAAAAACCCAACAGGTTTATACTTTCTTTTGGAAAATGTCCCGGTAAAATAAAATTCAGATAAGGTTCAAAATAATGCCAACGCTCTTTTACTTCCTGATTGGAGTTGATAAAATATTCACTTCGTGTTGCTTCGTAATAGATGTTGAGTGCTTGTTCAAAGTTTCCGGAGTGCATACAAAGTATAAAATAGTGCTCCAATGCATGCAGCCAGTCAGATGAGTTGGCACTTAACTTGCCTAAAAAAATCCGTGCTTCCTCTTTACCTCTATCATACTGCCTGAGGTGGATGTAGGCCAACATTCTTGAAAGCGCAATAAAGCTTTTTTGAAAGTCGGAATAGTATTCGGGATGATTCAGATAAAACGTTTCGCGTTCGTTCAAAGCTTCTTCTACCAAGTCAAAATTACTGCTGAAATATCCATAAATAAACGCAATGTTGCCGTAATAGAAATTTGAATTGAATGTTTTAAGTTGCTGATGTATTTTTTTAGCTCTCAGATAATAGCGTTTTGCCTTGGCGGCATTTTTATATTGTGAAATATTTGAGGCTACCTGAAAAATATCCAATTCTCTTTGCATTAAAATCAATTCTGCTTCAAGTTCAAACTGTTTAATAGATTTTTTAAAGCTATTCCGGTAATGATAAAAATCGTCAGGTTTGTTTTTAATAGCCATTCTGTCGGCAAGCATCAGGTCGGTGAGGCAGCCAATCATACCATCGTTTGTAAAGGTTGCATAGTCTGCTGCTTTTTTAAAGAAATGGTCAGAAAAAAATGCAGAGGCATTTTGCTGACGTAATATCATGGCAGCACCAAAATAAATATAAGCACGAAAAGAACTTCGCCCCAACATGGAGTTCATCAGTTTTTCGGGGTCTAAACCAAA
>JADLER010000040.1 GCA_020846025.1 Bacteroidia bacterium
AATAAGGGTTCTTCCTGTTCCTAGAATATCTAAAAACTGTTTAGGATGTTCGGTAGTACTCATAGGCCAAAATCGGGTTCCTACACCTCCAGCCATAATAATACAATAGTAATTCTTCATAAAATTAAGTAGGCTAATTTAATGAAAATTATTGAGAGAATAGATAGGATTTTAATAAGCGTTTTATATTAAATTTTAATACCAATAACTAATACATCGTCTATTTGTTCTGCATCTTGTTTCCAATCGGAAAAGGCTTTAGCCAAATTACCTTTTTGTTTTTCCATCGGGTGCTCAACTGAATCAAAAATGGTTTTTTGTAAATTAGTGAGCATGAATTTTTTACCTTTAGGCCCTCCAAATTGGTCGGCATACCCATCACTAAATAAATAGATGGAATCTCCTTCAAATACGTCGATAGTATGATTCTCATAAATTCTAGTTTCTTCAAGTTCAATTCCTCCAATTGGATATTTTGTAGCTTTAATAATTTCTAGCTGATAATGATTTTGTTTCCTATATATCCAAAGTGGTCTATTGGCACCTGCATATTGAATTTGATTAGAACCTTCAGTAAAGGCACAAAGTGCAATATCCATCCCATCTCTCCTTTCAAATTCTTGTGCATTTTGATTAAGGGCAATTTTCACACCTTTATGTAACTCTAATAAAATATCCCCAGGAACAGTTAGTTTCTTTTCATTTATAATTTCATTTAACAAAGTGTTTCCTACAATACTCATAAATGCACCTGGCACACCGTGTCCTGTACAATCTACAGCAGCAATAAAACGGGTGTGTTCGTTTTTAGCAAACCAATAGAAATCACCACTCACAATATCTTTAGGCATATATAACACAAAACTATGCGGAAAGAGTTGATGAATAGAACTAAGGTTTGGTAACAAAGCTTCTTGAATATTTTTAGCATACTTTATACTATCCGTAATCTCAGTATTCTTGTGTTCGATAACTGCTTTCTGTTCTAACACTTCTTTATTTATATTTTCTACTTTTTCCTTCTCTTCCCTTAACTCAGAAGTACGCTCGTCAACAATCTTCTCGAGTTTTTGTTTATCAGCAATTAATTTTTTGGTGTGGATATAGTTATATAAAATTATTCCAGCTAATAAAACAATAACCGAAATTGTATAAAACCACCAAGTGTTATACCAAGGAGGTGAAACAGAAAAACTAAACACAATAGGCTCTTTATTCCACAAACCATCATTATTCATAGTTCGAACTAAAAAACGATAATCACCAGGAGGTAGCGAAGAATAAGTTGCCTCAGTTTTTGAAGTAGGCTGTATCCAATTATTATCTAAGCCTTCGAGCATATACTCGTATCTTACTTTTTCTGGAGCAGTTAAACTAATACCAATAAATTGAAAAGTAATGTGATTTTTATTAAATGGTAAGTGTAAATTAAGTGGTAATGTTGATGTTGAATCTATGCCATGAGCATATTTAAAAATATCTTCCTGTCCAAAGAATAGTTTAACAGATGTAATATTTGTAATTGCTTCTTTTGTGTTTTTAGTCTCAATGGATGGGTCATAAATTTCTAATCCATCTATAGTTCCAATTAAAATACGCCCTTGTTTATCTTTTGCAATAGCATTATAATTAGCTTCTAAATTTAAAAGTCCATCGTCTTTCCCTAAATGCTGTAATGAAATTTTTTTATTATAAAAGTCATTTAAATCTAAAATATCAATTCCTGAATTTAAACTAATTATTAATCGTTTTTTATTATCAATCTCTAAGGCTAAAACATTATTAGAAGATAAACCATTTTTTTGGGATATTTTGGTAAATAATTTTCCATCATAATGAAATAAACCACTACTTGTACCAAACCATAAACCACCTCTAGTATCTGCTATTGATGCTAAAATATCTCCACTCATAAAACCATTTTTATCATTAAAAATTGAAATCGTATTTGACTCAATTTTCACCAATTCACTAGCAGTTCCTACCCATATATTTCCTTCATTATCTTCAGTAATACAATAAATTGAAAATTCATAATTTGATCCTTTTAGTTTATTGATTTGTTCATCTATTGTTACAATTCCGTTTTTATATTTATAAAGCCCAACTGTTGTTCCAATCCATATTGTACCCTTACTATCTTCAAATAATGATAGTATGTAGCTCTTTGAAAAGTTAGAATTATGAACAAGTTCAAATGTATTATTAGTATATTTAGTTAACCCTTCTTTAGTTCCAAAAAGAATACTTTTATCTTTTAAAGGTAACATACAAGTAATATCATTATCAGGAATACTATTTTTCTCATTTGGTATAAAGGTGAAGTACTTCATAGTATTTGAGTTTAATTTCACCAAACCGTTACTTCTTAAAGCTAGCCAATAATTCCCCTCTGCATCTTGGGCAACAGCATTGATGTAGTTCTCTGGTAACCCATTAGTTGTAGTGTAATAAGTAAACCGATTATTAGAATATTTAAAAACCCCCGAACCATCCGTCCCTATCCATAAATTATTTTCTCTATCTTTAAATACTGTTTGAATTGGATTTCTTGTTAATCCATTTTGAAAATTAAAACAAACGGTTCGTTTATTAGTTTTGAAATTAAATTTACTTAATCCCTCACTATGAGAGCCATAATAAAATTCAGAATCCGAATCTTGCAATAAACAGCTAATGGCAATGTTACTATTGGTTGGAATAGCTTCTAACTCACGAACTCTAAATTGTGAATCAATTGTATTTAAGCCAGTTTGAGTTCCAATAAGTAAGTTTCCATCTTTTGTTTGAGAGATAGAAAATATCAGATTACTCATTAAGCCATCATTCACATTAAAGTGTTTGAATTTATTTTTTGCGACATCATAAAACACAACTCCATTTTGTATAGTTCCAAACCAAAGGTTCTTATTAGCATCTTCAAACATAGAGTAAACCGAACTTTTATTTAAGATACTGTCTGATTTAAAAGGAATAATTTTTTTGTCTTGATAAATATATACACCTTCCATTGTACATATCCATACCTTGTTTTTAGTATTTAGTAACCTAAATATAATTGTATTTGATAAGCCCTGTTGTTCATTAAAATTTTTAAATTCTAGCCCATTATAGATACTGAGTCCTTTTATAGTTCCAAATAAGATTTCATGATTATCATTTTCAATAATTGAGTAAACAATATTATTTGCCAAACCATCATTTTCTGAAATTGTAACAAATTTTTCACCGTCAAATCGTCCTACCCCGCCCCCATTTGTTCCAAACCACATATACCCTTTAGTATCTTGATATATAGATAAAACCTGAGATTGTGGTAATCCTTGTTCAGTATTATACTGTTTAAAATTATAAGTTTGTGAATATATTTGATTAACAAATAATATTAACAGATAGAAAAATATTTGCTTAACATTAAAAGACATAAATACCTTCAAATATAATAAAAAAATAAGGCTATCAATTATGACAGCCTCATTTTTATATATAAAACAATTATATGTTATCTGTTAATTGAAATCTTAGTTACACTTTCGTTACCATTTATAGAAACTTTCACAAAATATAATCCATTATTTACATCATCTAAGTTCCAATATTTTCTATATGTATCATTACTTTGTATAGCAGGTAACATTAATATTTTCACAACTTTACCCAACATATCAACTAACTCAATCTTAACCTGAGAGGTATTTGTAAGGGTATATTGAATATTTATAATGCCACTACTTGGATTTGGATAAATTGATATCTGATTTTCATTTTTAACTAAGTTATTAATACCTACTGGATTTACAGGATTAACTTTTGCCGAATCAACTACAAAGTCCAAATTTGTAAAATTATTATTTGAAACAGTAATTATCTTATGATATGTTCCATTGGTATCTAAACCAGGTATATCTACCATTACAAAATAAGACTCACCAAAAGCATTATCGGGGAGACCTGATAATGTATAAGTTCCATTTGTTGAAGTTGTTGTTTGAACAAACATTTGTCCTCCAGGATTACGTCCTCCTTTTACTATAATTCCTCTAATTGGCTGACCAGGAGCCGATGTTTGATTTGTACCATTTGTACGTTGTCCATACCCCTGCCCCTCATAAACCATTCCACTCAACGATCCTGAACCTGTTGTGCTAAAAGTAGAAAGTGATTTCACATTGATGTTTTGAACATCATTTGCTATACAATCATGCATAATATGCTTAGCATCTTTCCACATTAAGGCACTATCGCCATAAGCTACTTGTAAATTACTTGCTGCAGGTATTGCCTTAACAATATAGGTACCAGCATCAAACGAAGCAAAATTATAATCACCATTCACTCCTAAGTTCTGGCCAGCTACAGAATCAAATTTAGTATAGAATGGTAAATATTGAAATAACACAACTCTACCAGCAACGGCTGTTGCAGGATATGTGGATACTGTACCAGAGATGTTAGTAGAAGGTGGTGTTGTAGTTGAAATTGTATTACTTACAACACTACATCCATTTGCATCTGTAACAGTTAACCAAACTGCATTATTTCCAGTTGTTGAAGAAACATAATCGTAATTAGCTGTATTATTTGCTAAAGTATTTGTTGATGTTGCCCATGCATAGTTATATGGCAAGGTGCCACCTGATACCGAGGAACTGTATGTACTCTTGCTATTTAAACAATTAAGTGTATTTCCTGAAATACTTGCAATCAACTGAGAAGGCTCATTTACAGTATATGTAATTGCAGTTGAACATCCAAAATTACTTAACATAGAGATTGTATAAGAGCCAGCACAAATGTTAGAAGCAATATCTGAAGTACTAACATTTGGATTCCAAAAATAATCTATGGAAACAGCACCAGGTGAATTTGCATTTAATGTAAGATTACCATCACAGTTGCCATTACAACTTGGACTTGTACTTACAGGATTAGTATTTATAGGACGATAATTAACTAAAATTGTATCTGTTGCTACCATTACAGTACCATGACAAGCAACTTCTACATAATAACTAGAAGAAACGGTTGGTGTTACAGCAATGCTTCCAACAGTAACCGTAGAACCATAAGTACTCCAAGTACCAGATTCATTAGAATACCATTGATAAGTTAAGCCAGCTCCAGTGTTTATACTCGGAATTATTGATAATGAAGAGGATTGACCATTACATAAATCAGTATTACCAGAAAGAAAAGCAGATGGAGGATAATTTAATGTAGAACAATCAGGTGCAACTAAAGTAATCAAATAATCCTCTGTTTCACCTTGTTCATAATAGGTTACACCCTCACTGTAATTTATATAAGATGTACATGCATCACCACTATTTAATAAGTCAATTTTTGAGCTTCTGATACGCATTGTAGTTATTCCTTCTAATGCATTAGAAGGAATATTTATAGAATTGGTAACTGTGTAATTACCAGAAGGAGACCCTCCGGGATTGCCTAAATAGGTATATTCTGAAGCATCAAAGGTTCCATTTTGGTCATAATCAATCCATACTACAACATCACCATATTGTTGATTTGATAAGGTAACCGTTGTTGTATATGCTTGACCAATCGTTAATGTAGTTGTAATTGCTGGAGTTGAAATATATTCTGTATAACCATTTGAAGAAGAACATGTAGATGAATTATTTAAGGTGTTTAATTCAACATTTGATATGTAATCCGTAGTACACTCAGTTGGGATAGGAATACAATGACATAATGAAAGTATCTGTTGCTCAACTTTAATGGAATTTGAAGGAGCACTTAATGAAGTTGAATTACATGTTAACAAACAACGATAATAAGTTTCAGCTGTCTGATTAGTTACATAATATGGGATTGTAGATTGTGCTGCTCCTAAATTTGTCCAAGTAGAATTATCCGGAGAAGATTGCCATTGATACGTAATATCACTAGCTATACTATTACCTGATAGATTCAAAGTAAATTCAGTAACTGAACAAACAAATGTATGAGTGGAGGTTGTACTACCTGCATTAGGTGAACTTGAACAAGCTGTAACAGGTGTAATATTTAATAAATAATCTAAAACATGACCTGATGAATTTTCAGAATAACATGGAGAAAGAGTAGAAACAGGATAGTAATTAGATTCCATTTTAATTCTAATTCTTGCATTTCCTGCTAATGCTGTAAAAGGTATATTTACAGTTTGTGTTAATGTACCCGAACTGGTAGTAGAACCAATAATGGTTTCCTCAACAGGTTCAAAAATTCCATTTTGATTAAAATCAATCCAAGAAGTTACTAACATGTAATCATTTGTAGGATTTGTTACATTGCAAGATAAAGTATATGATTGGTTTGCATTAACATTTATAGCTGGTAACCCTGTATTATCGCTATAGCCTGCAACACCACATATTGGATTGTCGTTTAAGTTTTCAAATGTTACATTGGTTATTTGATTTGTTGAACAATACAATATTTCTGGGTTGCAATAACAAGAAGTAACTGGCTTTTGTGTAATAGTAACAGGTGTAGATGTTCCTGTTGTTGCAGAATTAGTACAGGTAACAACACAACGGTAATATTTAGTTGAAGTTTGAGAAGCAATATAATAAGGAATTGTAGCTTGTGAAGTTCCTATATCAATCCAATTGACATTATCAGTAGAAGATTGCCATTGATAGATTGCACCACTTATTAAATCATTATTATTAAGTGATAAATAAAATGAATCGCTAGAACAAACAAACGTATTTGTTGATACTGTATTCCCAGCATTGGGTGCTCCAGAACATGGAGGCGCCTGCATTAAATTAACCTTATAATCTATTATAATACCTGCTGCAGAATTGTTATAATTAAAACACGGATCAATTTCAATATTAGAACCAAAAAAATTAACATCTGCCATTAATCTCATTCGAACGGTGTCGTTTGCTACATTGATAGGTACACTAACTACAGCTGTATAAGTACCACTTGCACCATAACCAATTTGGGTAAATTCTGAAGTTTCAAATATAGTATTTTGATTAAAATCAATCCAAGCACCATAATACCCATCACCAAAGGAGCCAGAAATAGTTGAAGTTAAATAAAATGTATAGGTTTGCCCAGCTGATAAATTAATTAATGTTACAGGACTTGAAGTAGAATCCACATAACCAGAAGCTGAACAAGATACTGCTGTATTTAAATTTGAAAGACTAAAATTAGTAATTTTATCATTTGTACAATCTAGTGTATAATTTGGTGTGCAATAACAAGACATGGGAGGGTTTAATGTTACAAGAACAGGTGTTGAAGTGCTAGAAAACGCAGAATTGGAACATGTAACAATACATTGATAGTAAGTTGAAGCATTAGTATTAGTGCTTAAGAATGAAGAATTTTGGCTCGTCCCCAAATTTGTCCAACTTGACCCATCTGGTGAGGATTGCCACTGATACGAAATTCCTTGATCATTGGTATTATTAGACAAACTAAGGTTAAATCCTGTCCCTATACATACATTTGAATTAGAAGTTACAGCATTCCCTGCATTAGGCATCCCTGAACATGGAGTAGTTGATTGAAAATGTAATTGTATCTGAGGTTTATTATTGTTATCGTAATCAGTAGTTGCAACTGCACATTGCGAAGCAATATCAGATCTAATATATCTATACTCATTAGGATTATTTTCATACATATAAAGTTGCCCTGATGTAGAATAATTTCCTACTTGATCAAAACAAACATCTATTAGTAAATTACTTGTTCCATCCCATGTAAAGCCAGAACTTAAAGATAAAATATCAAACCCACCAGCCACTGGTTGATAACTAGGATTTGAATAAACTGTTGTTAGCCCCGATGATTCGTATGTTAACACATCCGTATTTGTAGTATTCATTAACTTTATTGTGAAATTTGGCAATGCTTCATTAGGTGTAGCATAAATATTAAAACCTAAAGCTTGTATCATTCCAGCTCCAGACCAACCCGCTGAATTAATTTCTGAGGAAGTGTATAATATTTGGCAATGGCCGGATTTAAAATAAATATTAATTGGAGAATGTTCCATACCCGAATTGGTTACTGATGCCGTACCAATTGTTATTGGAACCTGAGCAAATACATTAATGGTTAAACCAATAATTAGAAAAAAAGATAAAATCTGTTTCATGAACGTAATTTTTAATATTTTAAAAACAAGAATGCTAAGTTATAAAAATAAATATTAGTTTTTTAATTATTTTGTTATATTAAACCTTCAATCATCAATATCTAATAATTTAATAACAATCAATACTTTTAATAATTTCCCACTATTTGATAATTGAAAGGAAATTAGGTATTTTTAAAAACTTTATGAAAGCTATTGTTTCCCATGATATAGACCATATAACTATTTCTGCTCATTATTTTAAGGATTTAATTGTTCCTAAATATTTTATTAGAAGTTTTATTGAGTTATTTATTGGGAAAATATCATTAAACGAATTATTTCATCGTTTTACCGATTTATTTAAGAATCAATGGCAACATATAGAAGATTTACATCAATTTAACACTCAACACCAAGTACCTGCTACATTTTTTATTGCAGTTAATAATGGTTTAGGACTATGCTATAATTTAAAACAAGCCGAATTTTGGATTCATAAGATGTTGCAAATGGGCTGTAGAGTTGGGATACACGGAATTGAATTTGAAACTTTTGAAAAAATCAACCAAGAGTATCTTTTATTTAAACAAATTTCCAAACAATCAAATTTTGGTATTAGAATGCACTATATCCGTAAGAACGAACATACGTTCATAAATATGGCAAAAGCAGGATATTTATTTGATACGAGTGAAATGAGTTATAACCCACCCTACAAAATAGGAAATATGTGGATGTTTCCGTTTCAAATTATGGATGGTTATATCATTGAAAAACCTAAACAATGGCAAAGTAAAAACTTAAAACAATGTTGTGATGAAACAAAAATTATAATAGACAAAGCATTTGATGCAAACTTGCCATATTTGGGAATTGATTTCCATGACCGTTATTTCTCAAATGCACATAAAACATGGAAAAACTGGTATATTTGGTTAATAGAATATTTACAAAGTCAGAAAATTGAGTTTGTAGATTTTAATCAAGCAATAAAAGAATTAGAAAATAAATGAAATTATTAATTCTTACACAATATTTCCCTCCCGAAGTAGGTGCCCCACAAAATCGACTTTATGAATTAGCTGTACGATTATCACAACTAGGCATTGATGTTACCATCTTAACAGCTATGCCAAATTATCCACAAATGAAAATTTATAAGGGGTATGAAGGCAAGAAATATCATTACGAGGAAAAAAATGGATTAAAAATTCATCGTTCATCCATTAGCTTACCAAAAAATAAAGGTATTTTTCAGCGATTATTGAATTATTTTTCATTTGTTTATTCATCTGCCATTATAGGAAAAACTAAAATTAAATCTATTGATATAATATTGTGCGAGTCTCCTCCCTTATTTTTAGGTTACTCGGCAATGTATTTAGCACGAAAGAAAAAAGCCAAACTCGTTTTCAATGTATCTGATTTGTGGCCAGAAAGTGCTGAAAAATTAGGAGTTGTTACAAATAAATGGATGCTTAAGTTAGCTTATAATTTAGAAGAAAAAATTTATCGAAATTCTATTTTAGTTACAGGACAAACTCAAGGTATTTGTAAAAATATTCAACATCGTTTTAATGATGTAACAACATATTGGTTACCAAATGGTGTAGATGTTAGTTTCTATAATCCTCAAGAAGTACAAAGTCAATGGCGCGAGAATAATGGTTTTGGACAATCTGATATATTATTCCTTTACGCCGGTATTATTGGCTTAGCACAAGGATTAGAAATTATATTACATGCTGCAGAAAAGTTAAAATTGCAGTCGCATTTAAAATTTATTTTACTAGGCAGTGGCCCAGAAAAAGAAAAACTTCAAAAAATACAAGCAGAAAAACGTCTCAGTAACATCTATTTTTATGATGCAGTATCTAAAGCACAAATGCCTCAAATTGTAAAAGCAGCCGATGTTTCACTTATACCATTAAAAAAATTAGAATTATTTTTAGGTGCTATACCTTCTAAAATTTTCGAGAATCTTGCAATGGAAAAAGCAGTAATTCTTTCAGTAGATGGCGAAGCCCGTGAATTATTTGTAAATCAAGGGCAATGTGCACTCTTTTCAGAACCAGAAAACATAAATGAACTTGTAAGAAATATTGAATTACTGGCAAACAATTCTGAACTTCGTTCTCAACTAGGTAAAAGAGGTAGAGCGTATGTAATTGAACATTTTAATAGAGATACCATTGCTAAGAAATTCTATCAACGTTTAGTTTCAATATAAAATTTTCATTTAAGATTTTTAATACAAGTAAAATATACTAAATGCAAAATATAAAACAGATATATAAAAATTTTAATGTTTATATCCCTTTGTTAATAGCATTTTTACTTCCATTTGGAATAAATCTTAGTATATTAATTATTGCATGGAGTATTTTGTTTGTTTTATTTGACAATATTAAAAACGCATGGCTTCAGCTTAAAAAAAATTATTGGTTTTACACATTAATTCTATTTTTTATTGTGCATGTATTAGGTTATTGGTTCTCAGAAAACAAACATGATGCCTTAAATGCTATTGAGATTAAACTTGGATTTTTAGCATTTCCAATTTTAATATTTTCAATTAATTATTCAGATATTGAAATAAAAAAAATCATTACTTCATTTGTTTCAGGTAATACATTAGCAGCATTCTTTTGCTTATTTAGAGCCACATATTTATATCTTCTCGAAAACATGAATGCTTTTTTCTATTCAGAATTTTCGTTTTTTATGCACCCAAGTTATTTTGCCATGTATTTGATATTTGCACAGTTAATTGTTATGCTATATTATCCTAAATGGCTTATGCATCTTACACAACTTTATCTAAAAATTGGTTTTATATCTTTAACATTTCTAATAACTATATTTTTATGTTCATCTAAAATGGGTTTAATCACAGCTTTTGTATTATTACCAAGTGTTTTTACTTTTATTTTGTATCAATCAGGATATAAAAAGACTATTGTAATAGTCTTGACAGTATTTGTTTTAGGAATTGTAATTGCTTACAAATTATTTCCAACTCCTTTTGAACGTTTAAAATTTGCTTTTAAAGTATCAGAGTCTATCTCTACAATAGATAAAACAGATGGCGAAAGTACTGCCGTTCGGGTGTTAATTTGGCAAGAAAGTATAAAAATTATTAAACAACATTTTCTTTTTGGTACAAGCGCCGGAGATGCAAATGACAAACTCGTACAAGCGTACGAGCAAGTGGGAATGACAGGCGC
>JADLER010000041.1 GCA_020846025.1 Bacteroidia bacterium
ATTCAGAAGTCTGTATTGTAAAAATAGGAAATTAACTTGAGCTATTTATTCGGCATTGTTTTTTTGTGATTAATAATAGCACTATTTTGCATTTATAAAACGATTCATTTTCTTTTGTCGGGTATAAATGTGTTAAAGGAAATAAGATTGAACATTTCACGCATACGAGAACGGAGGCGGTTGCCATAGACGGACTCAATTTCAGAAGCTGAAAGATTAGTTGTTAAATGAGTTATTAGTTTGCGGGAAACAAATAAATCGTAGCGGGAAAGAAGGATTTCTGCCATGGTGTTACATTCGTTGCCGTAGTGTTTGAGATTGTTTTCTGTTCCTAAATCATCAAAGCAATATGTTAATGGCTCGTTGTTTCTAAAACTTTGGTGGCTATATTTGGAAATAATGGGATAGCCATCCTTTATAAATTCAAAGCTGATGTCGCGGCAGGATTTTACTATGTAGCGATTTTCAAAGGGTAAAAAGAAACGCATTAGAAACATGAGTGATGTTTTGCCACAGCCTACCGGACCAGAGAGTAAAATACCTTTATTGAGGTTTATATCAAGTTGTGAAGCAGTAGCTTCGTCTTTTAGGAAATAACAAAGCAACTTGCGAAGCAAGGGTTTGTCTTCTTCATGGATTTTAAAGTGAGATCCAAAATGTTTTATGCCTTGGGATTGGAGGTAAGAGAGGGCATGTTCGTAATCAAACATCCCCCGGTCTTCGACCACCCCCTTCAAAGGGGGAAATCCCACACTCGAAATACTAGAGGGGCTCTGAGTAGTTTTTGTCGGTTGAGGTGTGCAGGTTTCCTGCAAGAGGTCGCTTCTCGACTCCGCTCGAAGTGACAGAATTTGATTGATTTGTTTTGCCATTGCTAAATTTTTCTGAGTTTAACATCCAGTTGGAAGCGCAAGCTTTCCAATTTTTCATGGGAGTTTTACCGCCTACCAACCAACCGTTACTCGAATAGTAATTGAAGAACTTTTGAGCTTCAATTGCTGACCATTGGTTTTTGGTAAAATAAGTTTCAACTTGGAGGAAGGTGGGACTTTCTTTTTTTGCGCAACTTTTTTCTTTGTTTTTTGACTGCGATTCTGAAGAAGTAACAAAAGATTTTGAATCAACTTTTTTTCGTGTGGATGCATTTGCCTTTATACTGTTTAGTTTGTTTGTACTGTTTGAATTGTTTATAGAAGGTCTCAGGACTTTTTTAAGAGTTGTTTGAGTAGTTTTATCAGAAGTATTATGATTGCCATTATCAGAAGTTGTATGTGTAGTTGTATTAATAGTTGTATCGAATTTGAACATGTAAACTAAACTGCCTTTCATTGGATTATGCGATGGAACATATTTAATGTAGCCCCAAGTATCCAATTCTTTTAAGCAACGCAGATAGGTATTTACTGACCCAATTTTTGAAGCCTGCATTTGATCGTCTCTACTTATTGATATTGGATTTCTGAATTTTGAAATGTTCCAATATTGAAACAAAGAGTAATAGAGGCTTACATGAAAAGGAGAGAGTCTGTTATCCGAGTAAATTAATTGAAAGGCTTTGTTTAAGTGAAGAATGTAATTTGTTTTTTCCATTATGGGAAAGAAAAACGGTTATGACCTTTTACATTTCTTAATGGAGGATTTTGAGTTTTATTTTTCTCCATCAACTCTCTTATGTCACTGTATTTATAATAAACACAATGACCAATACGGGTGTAGGCTAGTGTGCCATTAATGCGCAATTGATGGAGGGTGCTTTTGGAAATGTCGAGTAAGGCCATGACCTCATAGGTCTTTAGCCACTCGCGTTGTTCTTTTGGTTTACGAGTACCAAATAGTTCGGATAGTTCTTTAATAAGTGAGTTTTTGAACTCAGCTAAGTCATCTTTTGTTACAATTTCTACTGCCATAATAATTTTAAAATGTTATGGCGCAAAAATGTATGGATTAGACTAGTTTAGTTCACATGATGATACCAAACTGGGAAAGAAAATTAATTACTATCTATCACCGCAATTTGGTTTATAAAAATCTCTTAACTCTTTTTCAAGAGCAAGACGTTGATCTTTCGTCATATCTGCGGTTGGTGTTTTATAAATACATACCCAAATATTACCAGATGGGCAGTTATTTTTCCAACAGTCCATGCGAGGATGATCATCTATTCGTGTTCCAAGTTGACCTGATTGACCTACGTCAATTACTTTCCATGAACCACTCTCAGACACGCATATTATTACATAAATTGCTGCAACGTCTTTAAAGTCTGCATCATTTAAACGGACACAAACGAAAGGTAAATTTTTAATTGTTAGAGGTGTTGACATTATATATATGTTTTGAGGTTACTTTTCATCTGCCTGATCCATTCTTTTGGTCAGGGTTTCTTGTAATAAAGATAGGAATTTTGTGCGACCTGTTTTACGGATTCTTATTTCTAAGTAAGTACGGTAGTAGTCGCCTAAGTCTATGTTAAAAGCATACTCGAAGTAAGCTGCTATTTCTTTAATGTCGGCTTGATTACCAAATGCACCATGGGATTGTAATGCGTAAATTAGCTCAATTAATGAGGTTTTGCTTTCTTGCCATGTTAATCTTGACTTGGGAGCATCTTGGGAATTTTGATTGCTTTCTTTTCGTTCTAAATAGACTAATTCATTCTCCAAATACACTTGTAATAAGTCATGCGCTAAAATTTTAGAAACCTTGAAGTCGTGTGTTGTACTGAAACGTGTGTCGTTTTCAAAAATGTATCCATCTAACGTTAACTTAATATCATACTTATCTCTTACAAAATAAGTATGGTCAAGATAAGTAGCTCCTGCTCGATAGTATTTGTAGAAATCAAGATTATAATCGAAATAACTTTTTAATTTATCCAATTCTTTTATAAGATATTTCTTTAATATTTTACTACCACCATTTGGTTTCTTAGTCTCAATATTATAGAGTGTGAGGTGGTATATAAGCTTTGATGTAAATTGTGGTTTTATTTCTTTGAAAAACTTAATTTCTTCAGATATTGTTTTGAACTTGTACTTTAGTATGAATGATTTTAATTGTTCAATTGCTTTCTTACATACTATAAAACTAAGTTCTGAACGTTTTAATATAACATCATTTTCTTGCTCGATGAATTGTAATTGATTTTCAAGTTCATATAGTAATTTGTTAGCAAATGGCAACATGCTTATTCTTAAAAGAAGTTTATAGGATTAGTGTTCATGCAGTTAAGAAGTATATCAAGGTAATCGATAGTAAAATTGACTTTACCATTTTCGATATTCCAAATATATTGCCTATCAGTGCCCATTTTTTCGGCTAACTCATTTAAGGTAAGACCAGATTTTAAGCGTTGCTGTTTTAGCATGGTTCCAAGGATTTGTTTCGAGTTTTGCAATTTTAGGACAGGGACGTGTTAGTACTTAGTGAATTTATTTGTAGTGTTATTATCACTACAAATAAAAAAGCCCCCGAATTTTCGGGGGCTTTTGTCAATTATATTTTATGAGTATTCTCATATTTATGAAAACAAAGGATTAATCCTTTTTAATTACCTTTTTAGTGATGATGCCATTTTCTGAATTCAATTGAATCACATATACTCCATTTGGTAAATTAGATATATCAATCGTTTCTTTTGATTCAGTTGTAATTGACGTGTATACTATTTGGCCTATCGCATCATAAACAATGATTTTTGAATTTATTGTTAATCCAGTAATGTTATAGATGCCATTAGAAGGATTAGGATAAATGGTTACTGTATTTGATTTTGACACATCTTTAATACCAACTGTAGAAATATTCACACAAGCACTTGTATCAGAACAATTGTTTTGCGTTACAATCACAGCATAATTTCCATTTGCAGAAGCTGTAAACGACTGGTTTGTTTCTCCGGCAATAGGTTGATTACTATTATCACAATCAATCCATTGGTAGGTTGCAGATGATTCGTTAGCAGAGATTGTTAAACCGGATAATGAAGTAGTAACATCAATAGCTGGATTAATTACTAAAACGGTTGTTAATGTGCTGTCGCAATCATTTGAAGCAGTTAATACATCAGTATATGTTCCACTTGCATTGTAGATATTAGATCCAACAGAAAGCACCTCTCCAAAACATAAAGTAACATTTTGTGTATGAATAATCGCCGGTAATATAGTTAACTCAGTAGTTAATGTACTGTCACATCCATTTATTTGTGATTGTAATACATCAACGTAAGTACCAGAACTTGTGTATGTATTTGAACCGATTGATAATGATTGTCCGCTACATAAAGAAATTGTTTGAGAAGCAACTATTGCTGCAGGTTGTGTTACGGTAATGGTTTCGGTAACAGAACAGTTATTTGCATCGGTTACAGTGTATGTATAAGAACCAGCTAAAACCGTAACAGGAGAATTGCCGCTATATGGAGCTGTACCACCAGTCACATTGAAAGTTACCTGCGTAGTAGAACCATTACATGCAATTGGTGTAGATGATAGACTTACATTTAAAGCTGTCGGTTCTGTAATTGTAATTACTGTATTAGTAGTACAAGCATTTGCATCAGTAACGGTATAAGTGTATGTACCTGCTGTTTGAGTAAATGCACCAGTACCTGTATATGCCCCAGTTCCACCATTTGCAGTAACTGTTACAGAGGTAGAACCACCATTACATAAAATGTTTCCAGATAAAGCAGAAATAGTTATAGCAGTTGGTTCTGTAATTGTGATTATTTGGTTAGTAGTACATCCATTTGCGTCAATTACTGAAATTGTATAAACTCCAGCGCATAAAGAATTATTTGTGGTAGATGTATTTCCATTTGACCAAACAAATGTATATGGTGCAGTTCCACCATTAGGAGTAACAATAGCAGAACCATCACAAACACCGTTACAAGTTGTATTTGTTTGAGAAGTTGTAGCTGTTAAAACTGTAGGTTCTAAAATGCTTACTGTGTTTACAGAAGTACAACCGTTTGCATCTGTAACTGTTGCTGTTTTAACACCAGCTGTTTGAGATGTGATAACAGATGTGGTAGCACCTGTGCTCCATAAATAAGAATAAGCAGAAGTACCACCAGTTGCAGTAATTGTAGCAGAACCAGTTGAACCACCATTACATAACACATTAGTTACTGCTGTTGAAGTAGCTAAAGCAGAAGTAGGTTGAGAAATAGAAACTGATTTAATACTAGTACAACCATTAGCATCGGTAACTGTTGCAGTTTTTACACCAGCTGTTTGCGAAGCAATAACGGAAGTTGTTGCGCCGGTGCTCCATAAATATGTATAACCTGCTGTACCACCAGTTGCCGTTATTGTAGCTGAACCTGTTGCGTTACCATTACATAATACATTAGTAACCGCTGTTGAAGTAGCTAAAGCAGAAGCAGGCTGAGTGATATTAAACGTTTGAGAAGCAGAACAACCATTAGCATCAGTTACGGTACAAGTATAAACTTGAGCTGTTAAACCTATTACAGATGTTGTGCCATCTCCGGTTGGGTTGCCTGGTGTCCAATTGTATGTGTATGGTGTACTGCCGCCAGTTGCAGCATTTACACTAGCAGCACCATTAGTTCCACCAAAACAAGAAATGTTTGTTTGAGCTAAAGAAGTTAAAGAAGGACCAGAAGCAGTATTAACAGAAACTGTTTTTGTAATAGAACAAGAATTAGCATCTGTAATAACACATGAATAAGTACCAGCACCTAAACCAGTTGCAGTAGCTGCTGTGCCACCTGATGGAGACCAAGCGTATGAATAACTTGGTGTACCTCCACTAGTAATAACAGAAGCTATACCTGTATTAGATAAACAAGCCGTATTTGTAGAAGAAATAGTAGCAGCGATTGCAGAAGCCGGTTGTGTAATAGTTGCATTAGAAATTGTTGTACATCCATTAGCATCAGTAATTGTACAAGTATATGCTCCAGCTAATAATCCTGTTCTATCTTCGGTTGTAATACCACCGCCCCAATTAAATGTGTAAGCAGTTGTACCACCAGCTGGCGTTAAATTAATAGCACCTGTTGAGTTACCAAAACATAAAACATTAGTAACAACATTTGAAGCAGATAAAGCAGAAGCAGGTTGTGTAATTGAAACTGATTTAATACTTGTACAACCATTAGCATCTGTAACTGTAGCTGTTTTTACACCAGCTGTTTGACCTGTGATAACAGAAGTAGTTGCACCTGTACTCCATAAATAAGAATAAGAAGCTGTACCACCAGTTGCTGTAATAGTAGCAGAGCCAGTTGAACCACCGTTGCATAATACGTTAGTAACAGCAGTTGAAGTTGCTAAAGCAGAAGCCGGTTGAGAAACTGTAACGATTTGAGTTTTAGTACAAGAGTTTGCATCTGTTACTATGCAAGTATAACTGCCAGCAGCTAAGCCAGTAGCTGTTGCAGAAGTTCCACCACTTGGAGCCCAAGAATAAGTATAGCCGCCAGCACCGCCACTTGGAGAAACAGAAGCAACACCGTTAGAGCCACCGTTACAAGAAACATTTGTTACTGATGAAGATGTACTAATAGCTGTGGGTTGAGTGATAGTTGCTACTTGTGTTTTAGTACAAGAATTTGCATCTGTAACAGTACAAGTATAACTACCCGCAGCTAAACCAGTAGCTGTTGCAGCTGTGCCACCACTTGGAGCCCAAGAGTAAGTGTAACCACCTGCACCACCACTTGGCGTTACAGAAGCAACACCGTTAGAGCCACCGTTGCAAGAAACATTTGTTACTGATGAAGATGTACTAATAGCTGTGGGTTGAGTGATAGTTGCTACTTGTGTTTTAGTACAAGAGTTTGCATCTGTAACAGTACAAGTATAACTGCCCGCTGCTAAGCCAGTAGCTGTTGCAGCTGTGCCACCACTTGGAGCCCAAGAATAAGTGTAACCACCAGCACCACCACTTGGAGAAACAGAAGCAACACCATTAGAGCCTCCATTACAAGAAACATTTGTTACGGATGAAGATGTACTAATAGCTGTGGGTTGAGTGATAGTTGCTACTTGCGTTTTAGTACAAGAGTTTGCATCTGTAACAGTACAAGTATAATTACCAGCAGCTAAGCCAGTAGCTGTTGCAGCTGTACCACCACTTGGTGCCCAAGAATAAGTGTAACCACCAGCACCACCACTTGGAGAAACAGAAGCAACACCATTAGAGCCACCGTTACAAGAAACATTTGTTACAGATGATGATGTACTAATAGCTGTGGGTTGAGTGATATTAAAAGTTTGGGTTCTAGTACATAAATTGGCATCTGTTACAGTACAAGACCATGTACCAGCGGTTAAACCAGTAACGCTTGCTGTTCCATCACCTGTAGGATTACCGGGTGTCCAGTTATAAGAATAAGCAGTTGTGCCTCCACTTGCAGATACACTTGCAGCTCCATTTGAACCGCCATTACATGCAATGTTTGTTTGGGAAACAGCATTTACTACTAACGCTGTTGGTTGAGTAATAGTATATGTTTTAGTTGTAGAACAACTAATTGCATCTGTAACGGTAACTGTATATACACCAGCGGCTAAACCAGTAGCGGTTGCGCCAGTGCCGCCACTAGGCGCCCAAGAATAGTTATAAGGAGCAATACCACCAGCTGCATTTAATGTAGCTGATCCATTGCTGCCACCATTACAAGAAACATTTGTTTGAGAACTTGTATTAAAATAAGCAGATACAGTTAGAGTGGCTGAGTTTGAAGTTGTTTGACAAGTTCCTGTACCAACTGCAATACAACGGTATAAATAGCCGCTAGGGAAATTTACGCCTGTTAATGATAAAACAGAAGTAGTAGCTCCTGAATAAATACCTCCATTTGTTATGTTGGTAAAACCTGAACCTGAGTTTTCTTGCCATTGATATGAAGAGGCTCCGGTTGCTGCAATTGAAAAAGAAGTATTGCCGTTGAAACAAACAGACTTATTTGTTGGTTGAGTGCCAATTGTTGGATTTGTGCAACCAGCTGTCTCAAATAAACGGAAATTATCTGCCGCCCATTCTTCTGAAAGACTGTTAGAATGGACTTTTAATCTTAAATCTAATAAGCTACCTGTGGACGTAATATTAAATGAAAATTCACTAAACACAGCTGAATTTAAAACCACTACTCCCTCTCCAATTGAATCACCTGTTGTTTCCAAAGATAAAGGAGTAGATATTGTAGGGTTGCTGGCAAAAAAGCGTAAGCCACTAGTCCAAGGACCACCATCAACTCTATACTCAATAATAACGTAATCAGCTACCGGAGAATTTGGTGGAGTATCCCATGAGTTACCTGCTCCATTACCTGAAGCAAGTAATCCTTTAAAACTTAAGCCAGTTTTACCAGAAATATTTATGCCAGACCATAAAATATTTTGAGCTCCACTTTGTGATATAGGAGATAATCTGTGATCTTCACCGGCAAAAAATTTGACTCCTTCAAATCCGGAATAAACATTTACCGTACTAATATTACTTGTGCCACAGCGCCAGAAGTATCTTGTAGCTGGTGGCCCACCTGAACTGTTATTAACCGATGGAGTTCTTGAACCAGAACTTGGCGCACCAGTGTCTTCAAATGTGTCGCTCCAAAATTGAGTTTGAGCGGTTATTTCACTAAAAGTTAGAAAAATGACAGCAATTGATAATAGTTTTTTAATCATACGATAGTTTTTAATAAATAAGGAATGGCACTCTTATTTCATCATATCTAGATTTCTAATTTTTAGGTATTGATAAAACAGAGAAACGTAAAAGTAAAATCATGTGATTAAATTTATTAACCGTTAGTTACATATTTGTATCATTATAGATTAATAGGGTAGATTATAAATAAAAAAGAGAACTCTGTAGAGTTCTCTTTTAAACAGTTGTAATAAAGCTAGAGATATTAGTTTTTAATTATTCTATTAATTGAACATTGATTATTGATTGTTTTGAATTTTACAAAATATAATCCACTAGCATAATTACTAATATCAATTGTTTGAATACCGGAGATGTATGAATATTTTGAAATAATAGAACCAAGCATGTCAATGATTTCGATGTCACATTCAACAGGAAGGTTGATTGTGAATTTGCCATTAGTTGGGTTTGGATAAATGTTGATTTCAAAATCGTTATTTAGGTTTTGTAAATCTGTACAAAGACTAACGCTTTGAGTTATCACCGTTGAATTGGTACAACCATTTGCATCTGTACCTGATAAAGTATAAGAAGTTGTAGTGGTTGGAGAAATAGCTATGTTGGCTGTGTTTTGCGAATTACTCCATGTGTAAGTTGATGCACCACTTGCTGATAGTGTAGCTGTTTGTCCTGTGCAAAGCAATGTATTACTTGTTGAAGCAGAAACAATTGGAAGCGAGTTAACATTTACATTACTAACAGCACCTGTAGAACCAACACATCCATTTGATGAAGTTCCTGTAACAGTATAGCTAGTTGAAGCTGTTGGAAATGTTATAAAAGAACCACCGCTAACCGTATAAGTATTGGCACCTGTAGGATTAATAGTAAAGGAAGAACCAGCACAAATAGAACCACTATTTACAGAAATAGTTGGCACTGCGTTTACGGTTACAGAACTTATTGCAGTATTTGAACTAACACAACCTTGAGCGCTAGTACCTGTAACACTATATGTTGCATTAGAAGTAGGTGTAACAATAGGTGAACCGCTACTAATTGTGTATGTGCTTGCTCCACTAGGGTTAATAGTGAAAGAACTGCCTGCACAAATAGAGCCACTATTAACTGAAATAGTTGGAAGCGAGTTGACAGATACCACAATTGCAGTTCTGGATATACTATTAACGCAACCACTTGCTTCTGCATAATAGGTGTAAGTTCCTGTACTCAAAACTGGAGTAGTAAAGGTGTTTCCGGTTCCCAAAATTGTTGATGAAGAAGAAGTAGCATACCAGTTTATTGTATTGGATCCACTACTTGCAGAAAGAGTTGTGCTGCTTCCATAGCATATTGTTTGATTTGAAGCAGGTGTTGTATTGGTTGGGGCTATTGGTGCAACGCAAGCTGCAACCATCCTGATCTTATGATTGTTTGAATCGGAAATATATAGATTTCCAAAAGCATCCATTCCTATTCCTTCAGGATCACTAAAAGTTGCAGTCAATAAAGGGCCATCTAAATTACCATAAACTCCTGTTCCTGAATAATCAGAAACTACGCCAGTGGAAGTGCATTTACGGATTTTATGATTACCGGTGTCTGCAATATATAAATCCCCAAAAGCATCTATACATATAGATTCTGGATTTAAAAAACTAGCGGAAGCACCAGCTCCATTTGCGTTTCCGGGGGCTCCAGAACCAGCTAACGTAGTAACAATTCCTGATGAAGTTATTTTACGGATTTTTTGATTATTGGTATCAATTATATACAGGTTACCAAAAGCATCTATACATATATCCAATGGGTTTGAAAAACTTGCTGAGATACCAGTTGCATCTATACTTCCAATTGCTCCTGATCCAGCAAAGTCACTAACTACGCCTATGGGAGTAATTTTACGAATTTTATTATTCCCAGCATCGGCAACATATATGTTGCCTGAAGCATCAGTACAAATACCAGCTGGGTTTTTGAAACTTGCCGCAGTTCCTGTTCCATTTGCAGAACCTGGTGTTCCTGAGCCAGCAAAAGTAGTTACAACACCAGTTGGAGTAATTTTACGAATTCTATGATTGAAATATTCAGTTACGTAAATATTATCAAATGCGTCTTCGCAAATTCCGTATGGGTTTGTAAAGCTTGCTGCCGTACCAGTAGCATTTGTGCCTCCTGCAATACCAGAACCTGCAAAAGTAGTTGTTACACCGCTTGATGTAATTTTCCTAATCTTGTGGTTGTTAAAATCGCTTACAAATATATTACCAGAGGCATCATTACAAATCGCTATCGGAGTACTAAAAGATGCAAATATGCCAGATGCATCAATATTTCCTGGGCTTCCTGAACCAGCTAAAGTTGAAACAGTTTGACTACGTGATTTAAAGACGTACATGCAAACTATTAAAAAACATATAACTTTTATTTTATTCATATTAATGCACTTTTAAGTTCTATAAAACTTTTGATTTGATACGCAATATTACTGCGATAAGAAGAAAGATATATTACCGTTTATTACATAATTGTATCTTTTAAAGCGCTGAGGTTTTGTGCTAAATATGTAATTAACGGTAGATTTAAAAATCATAAATGTTTATAATTTTAGAAAAAAAACTAATTGCATAGCAACACATAAAATATATTCTGAAAAGAAATAAGTTGCAAGTGTCTTGATGGTAAATAAGGAGCGTTGTTGAAAGGGACTTTAAATAAGTCCCTTTTTAGTTTTACAGCTTATCTATTAATTATTTATTTTTGATTTTAAATATTTGTGAACCGTATAATATTACATATCTCCTTTTTGTTACTGATGACTGTTTCATCATGCTTGTTTTCACAGGAGATGTATTTTACCAATATTAGTAATTCTCTGAATTTACCTTCACAAGAGTGCTACAATGTAATACAAGATAGTAAAGGCTATATATGGATTACTACAGAAAATGGGTTGATAAAGTATAGTAAAGGGAATACAAAACTATTTGATAAAAAAAACGGCTTGGATGAAAATGCTGTGTATTCTATTTCAGAAGTTAATTCAGGAGAACTACAATTACTCACTTCCAATAATCGAATTTTAAATCTAAAAAATGACACTATCAGAGAAGCGCAGTTCTCTGAAAAATTTAGAAAATTAGTTAAAGATAATTCTGCAATGGGTTCATTTGATTTAGCGTATCTGATTACTAAAAAAAACAATAAAGATTATATTATTAACTCTCAACAAAATACTTACCTTATATCTTCATCAGGTTCCAAAATAACAAACTTAACTAGAGAGAATAATTATAATACTGATGCGTATATTATAATAGATAAAACTGATAAAAATAGTTTATTTATTAAAAAAAATATTTCAAGTGTTTTTAATTTATTAGCGCATCGACATATTGTAAAAATTAATTTATCCGATGGCAATAACAATAAAGATATTTATGTGAAATTCATAGAAAACTCGCGATTGGATTGGAGAAGCAGAATTTGCGAACTAAATGGAATTACTTATTTGAGTTTGCATAATAATTTGTTGTGTATTGATGAAAAATTAAATACAAAAATTATTACTTATCCTACTGCTATTACCTCTATGTATTCAGATTCCAAGACAGGATTGTGGATTGGAACAAGTTCTAATGGGGTATATCATTATAGTGATATAAATAACATGAGTAAATTTACGGTTGGATTAGCCGGATTAACCGTAAGTGGAATATTAGTAGATAATGAAGGTGGCTCCTGGTGTACTACAACAGAAAAAGGAGTGCATTATTCCAGTAATAATAATATACAATATTTTCCGGCAATTAAAGAACTGAATAAAAAAACAACATTTTTAAAAACGATTGGAAATACAGTTTACTTCTCATCGGAAATAGATAAATTACTTAAATTGGAGAATGATAGCCTTGAAAGTAACTTATTACTACCAACCGGTAACTCAGATGTAACAGACATCATCAATTTCAAACAAAAAACATATTTAGCCTCAAAAAGTTATGTTGGAATACTTAATAAAAATAATGTTTTTGAAAGTAGGATTACAAGCTCGATTAATTTATCGGGTAATATAACATCCTATCAGTTAGATTCAAGTTTAAATCATTTGTACGTATTGAGTGTTGGTTATGTTTTTAGAATTAAAAATTTAAAAGCTGATGTAGTTGGATCGCCGC
>JADLER010000042.1 GCA_020846025.1 Bacteroidia bacterium
CAAATAGTACTAATGTATCGCAGTCTCCACTATTAGTGAGCGTTCTTATAAATTGTATAGAATCCAAACTATATATTCCTATTTTAATTTCTCCAAAAGATGGAGAAGATGCATGTGACCTATAAAATCTAAGATCATTAGTTCCATCATTATCAATATCTAGATCAACTGAAAATGAACCTTTAGCAATAAATGGTACAACTGTATCAATTATATTATTATATGTAATATTTGAACTGAGGGTATCACCAACCACTATGTATTGCTGAGATATTAACCGAATATAAAGAAAGATTAATATTGTAACTAGTGTAGTTTTTTTCATAATTAATACTAAATGAATTTTAACATTGTAAACATGTATGTGTTACGAATTAAATATAAATATAAGCCTGATACAAATGTTAATTGTATCTTTGTAAAATTAGTAATTTTTTCCATGAAAACAAAAACCCAAAAAAAGAATAAGGTGAATGTAGTTACACTTGGTTGTAGCAAAAATATTGTGGATAGTGAAATTTTAATGGGACAGTTAAAGGCCAATAATTTTAATGTAGAACATGAAAGCGAAAACGACGATCATCAAATTGTAATTATTAATACTTGTGGTTTTGTGGAGAACGCGAAACAAGAAAGTATTGATACAATACTGCGTTATGTGGATGCAAAGAAAGAAGGTTCAATCGAAAAACTTTATGTAGCTGGTTGTTTGAGCGAAAGATATAAATCAGACTTAGAAAAGGAAATTCCGGAAGTGGATGCCTATTTTGGAACCCGTGAGTTGCCCAAAATATTAAAAACATTAAAAGCAGATTATAAAAAAGAACTAGTGGGTGAGCGATTATTAACAACACCCGTTCATTATGCTTACTTTAAAATTAGCGAAGGTTGTGATAGACCTTGTAGTTTTTGTGCCATACCATTGATGCGTGGTGGTCATATTTCTGAACCAATTGAATCGTTAGTGAATAGGGCTAAATCATTATCCGCAAAAGGAACTCGCGAACTCTTGCTTATTGCCCAAGATTTAACGTATTATGGTTTAGATATTTATAAAAAAAGAGAATTAGCTACATTAATTGATAAATTAAGCGATGTGGAAGGCATTGATTGGATAAGATTACATTATGCTTTTCCAAGTGGTTTTCCGATGGAGGTACTTGATGTAATGAATCAAAAAAGCAATGTGTGTAATTATTTAGATATGCCTTTGCAACATATAAGTGATAATATGCTTAAAAGTATGCGTCGTGGAATTACAAAACAAAAAACCATTGATACAGTAAATCAAATTAGAGATAAAGTACCCAATATTGCCATACGCACCACATTAATTTCTGGTTACCCGGGTGAAACACAGCAAGACCATGAAGAAATGTTGCAATGGGTTGAACAATCAAAATTTGAACGGTTAGGTATTTTTACTTATTCGCACGAGGAAAACACACATGCCTTTAATTTAAAAGACGATGTGAAAGAAAAAGTGAAGAAAGATCGTGCGGATGCAGTTATGAAATTACAGCAAGAAATTTCATATAACTTAAACCAACAAAAAATTGGTAATACATATAAGGTATTATTTGACCGAAAAGAGAACGATTATTTCGTAGGTCGTACCGAGTTTGATAGCCCTGATGTGGATAATGAAGTTTTGGTAAAAGCTACCGAACAAAATTATGTCCGCATAGGCGATTTTGCCAATGTGAGAATAACTGAAGCGAGTGATTTTGATTTATACGGTGTGTTTGTAGATTAAACAGGTTAAATTTTATATCTTTATAGCTGTATGTCGAAAATTACGGTAGCCATAGATGGATATTCTTC
Organism: Bacteroidia bacterium; assembly: GCA_020846025.1. Lineage (GTDB taxonomy): Bacteria > Bacteroidota > Bacteroidia > B-17B0 > Aurantibacillaceae > UBA4416. The sequence continues at coordinate 1,825 of JADLER010000042.1, forward strand.
GTGCGGAAAAAGCACCTTGGCGAAGGCCTTAGCACAAAAATTAAATTATAATTACATTGATACTGGCGCAATGTATAGAGCGGTTACTTTATATTGTTTAAGAAACAATATCATCGTTAATTCTGTTGTTAATCTTCCTATGTTACTTGAAAACTTAAGTGCGATACAGGTATCTTTTGTTTATAATAACATCACTAAAAGTTCGGAAGTGTTTTTAAATGGCGAACACGTTGAGAAAGACATTAGAACTTTAGAAGTAGCTAATCATGTTAGCAAAATTGCCTCCATAAAAGAGGTGAGAGAAAAAATGGTTTCTTTACAACGTGAGATGGGGAAACACAAAGGCGTCATTATGGATGGAAGAGATATTGGAACACATGTTTTTCCGGATGCGGAACTTAAATTATTTATGACAGCTGATAATGATGTGAGGGCGCAAAGACGATTAGATGAACTCATGAGTAAAGGCGAACATCATACTTTAGATGAGGTAAAACATAATATCGAAAAAAGAGATCATGATGATACCACAAGAAAAGAAAGTCCATTAATTCAAGCTAAAGATGCTATTGTTTTAGATAATACTGATTTAAGCAAGGAAGAACAGTTAAATTATGTGGTTAAATTAATTGATGATTTTTTATTAACTAAAGATACCTTGGTGAATTAAATCTTAATATTTAATGTTTCAAAAAAATAAATTATATTTTATTTCATTTGCCGAAGGAGCAGCAGTAATGGTTGCCGAAATAGGTGGCGCAAAATTATTAGCTCCGTTTTTTGGCAGTAGTTTATATGTGTGGAGTGCTGTAATGGCTATTACACTTGGTGGCTTGGCCTCTGGTTATTTTATTGGTGGTAAACTGAGTAATCGTTTAAATAAGGAAAATACTTTATTATCGGTTTTATTAGTTGCTGTTTGTTGTTTGTGTATTATGCCTTATTTAACAGCTGTTTTTTTATATACTGCCGCTCACTTTTCATTAATTCCTGCCGTAATTATCAGTGTGTTTTTCTTACTATTCCCTACTACTATTTGCATGGGAGCCACTTCGCCTTTAATTATTTCGATACTGACTAAAGATGCCGAGAAAAGTGGCGAGAATAGCGGAAAAATTTATGCTATATCAACTGTGGGTGGTATTACGGCTACTTTTTTATGTGGTTTTTATTTATTGCCAACCATGGGAGTTAAGTGGACCTTAATTTTGTTTGCAGCAATTCTATTTTTGGCTGCACTCACTCTTTTAATAAAAAAAAAAGAACGCTTTAATCATAAGCCACTCATTTTTTTTGCTTTAGCATTTCTAGCATATAATTTTAAAACCATTCCTAACAATCGTTTTTGTATTTATAAATCCGAAGGTATATTAGGTAAACTCGAAATAAGAGACGAACCTGATTACTATAACTTTGATATTACGGTTAGAAAATTATTAATTAATAACATTATTCAAACCGAGATGAATACTGAAACTAGAGCATCAACATCAGAGTATATAAAATTAATAAACAAAAATTTACTGTATTTGCCAAATGGAAAAGCGCTAGTGATGGGATTAGGTGGCGGTGTAGCAGCAAATCTATTTCATCAAAATGGCTATCAAGTTACGGCAGTTGAATTTGATGAACGAATTATAGATATGGCAAAGCGTTTTTTTTATTTAAATGATTCCATAAAAACCATTTGTAATGATGCACGCTATTTCATCAACTCCTCAACAGAAAAATATAATTTAGTGTTGTTTGATTTATTTAAAGCCGAAGATCAGCCAGCCCATGTATTAACCATAGAGAGTTTAGAAAAACTAAAAACGATGCTTGACACCAATGCTGTTGTTTTAATAAATACCGAAGGTTATTTAACCGGAGAAAGGGGCAAAGGCACACAGTGTATGCTAGCTACTTTAAAAAAAGCAGGATTTCAGCTAAAAATATGTACGTTTAGCGAAAATGAAGAACAACGAAATTTAGTTATTGTTGCTTCATTAAATGATATAAAAAATACTTTACATGGCGAACTTTATCCTTTAATTTTTACTGATTTAGCAACGGTAAACACAGACGATAAACAAAATTTAGAATCATTGGCAGCAAAGGCTAGTCAACATTTCAGAACTGCTTATATACAAAATTATATACTAAGGAATTTTTAAAATTTCATTAATTCGTTATATAACTCTTTAACAGGTAAGCCCATTACATTATAAAAACTTCCATCAATTTTATCAATGCCAATGTAACCAATCCAATCTTGTACACCATAACCTCCAGCTTTGTCGTAAGGGCTATAGTTTGTAAGATAATATTCTATTTCATCATTGTTAAGCTTCTTAAAATACACCTTACTTTCATCGTAAAAAATTGTTTGTTTGTTTTCTCCTTTTAAACACACTCCTGTAAACACTTGGTGCATTTTACCACTCAATATTTCCAACATTTTTTTACCTTCCATAAAGTTGGCAGGTTTATTTAAAACCTTGCCTTCGCACCACACAATGGTATCAGCTGTGATTAAAATTTCGTTTTCTTTAATTTCTTCTGAATAAGCATCGGCTTTTTTTTCTGCTAAGTATAAAGGAATATCTTCTGCGGTGAGTGTTACCGGAAAAGATTCATCAGCATTAATTGGTTTAATTAAAAACTCGAAACCTAAGCTTTTTAAAAGTTCTTGTCGGCGTGGCGAGCCTGAACCAAGTATGAGTTGATATGGAAATTCTTTAAGTTGTTTCTCTAAGTTAGTCATATAGAAATTTTATAATTAAAGTAAATAAAATGCCTGTAAGCATAATGCCTTTTAGCAATAAACTTGCCATTTTAAAATCTCTACTGTTGTTAGCTTTTATAATTAATATAATTAAAACAATAAGCGGTATAATAACCAACATAATAATGTAGTAAATAGTGATATGAAGTTGTTCTTTATAAAACTTAATACAAGCCAATAAAAGCATACCAATGGTAATGAGTAATACAAAAAACACCACTACTTTACTTGTAATCATTCCCCACACAATAGGCATGGTTTTACCACCCGTTTGCACATCGCCTTTATAATCTTCCATATCTTTAATAACCTCACGAGCATAGGAAGTCAAAAAAGCAAAACCCGAATAACCCAATACAATTATAATAAGTAGGTTAATAAAATTTCCGAATAACATCATTTGCAGTGGGCTAATTTCGGGAGTTAAAAAATAATCATATACCATTGGCATAACAGGAATAGTAGCCGAAAGTAATGATACTACAATGTTTCCAACAATCAATTGTTTTTTAAAATGAGTGGAATAAAACCACAATAACAAAATACTACTCATTTGAAACGTAACAAGTTGGAGGCAATGACACTTTATAGCCAAATATAATCCTAAACCTAAACCAAGTAAATTAAGTACAATATGTAGCACCATGGCCCAACGCCTTTTAATCATCACATCAATCACAACCGTATCAGGTCGGTTAATTTTATCGGTTTTTACATCAAAATAATCGTTAATAATATAACCAGCTGCCGCAATTAAAATAGTGCTTGTAACTAAAACAGCAAATAAAGTAGGTGTAAGGCTTAAAAAATCGTTTAATGGAGAAAATACAAAATATTTCATACACACCTGAGTAATAGCGATAATGAATAGATTTTCAACTCTAATAAGTTTTAAAAATGCTATTACCGGATTCTTAAGCATACCATTAAAATAGGATAGAAAGTTACTAAATATAATCATATCTTTAGCTGTATGGAACATGATTTATCAAAACAATATTGGAATAATCGGTATTTAACTGATGACTTTAAATGGGATATTGGTTATCCTTCGCCACCATTAATTGAATACACTATGCAGTTGCAAAATAAAAATCTCAAAATTTTAATACCAGGTGCCGGAAATTCCTATGAAGCAGAATATTTATATAACCATGGTTTTAAAAATGTGTATGTGTTAGATTTTGCCCAACAGGCCTTAGATAATTTTAAAAACCGTGTACCAAATTTTCCAGTTCAGCAACTCATCAACCAAAATTTTTTCGAGCATCATGGACAATACGATCTTATTTTAGAGCAAACCTTTTTTTGTGCCTTACATCCAAGTTTAAGACATCAGTATGTGCAACACATGTATGCTCTATTAAAACAGAGTGGTAAATTAGTTGGGGTATTATTTAACGATGCATTAAATGAAACTCAGCCGCCATTTGGAGGAAATAAAAATACGTATCAATTATTGTTTGAAGGAATATTTAAAATTAAAAAGATGGAATTATGTTATAACTCCATTAGCCCAAGAAAAGACCGTGAGCTATTTATTCTATTTGAAAAATAGCCTTAAAAGATTACCTTTGATAGTATTATGCAACAGCTAGAAACTCAATTATTCGACGAAAAACAGTACATGGGGCATAATCGTTTAAGTATAATTTGGCGCACCATAATTGCCTTATTTTGTTTTGTTGGATATTATTGGAGCGAAAACCCAAAACCTGTTCAAGTAGCTGTTTTTAGAATAGGTTCATATCCTGTGTCTGAAATTCCTAATTCTGGAAAGATGTTTTTCTTATTAGGTATTCTTATTGTTATGTTTTCGGCTATGCTAACTTTTATATTGCACACGCACACTAAAATTTATGAAACATATATGGTGATTGATGGATTTTGGACAGCAAGAAAAGTAAAAATAAATTTAGATTCAATTGTACACATTAGAAAAAGTAAATATCAAAAACATATATTTAGAAGAGCTGTTTATAATTTGCACAGCAGAGGTATTATACGTTTTTATACAAGTGGCAACGAGTTTATTGAACTGAAAGATAATGCAGGGTTTACTTATAGAATTGGGACACAAAAAGCCTCTGAAATGTATCAAGTATTAAAAAAACAAATTATTACTACTCCATAATGTAAACAGTTGGATGTTAAGAGGCTTCCTACAATTTAATTTTATGCGCATTTTTTCTTAGCTACATTATTTTTGTAAAATTAAACCAACTTTTAGTAAATTGCAGATTAGATTTAAAGATGTTATGGGCAATTTTGGAAACCTTAATAATATAAAAACTCATTGTGAGACCTAACAGATTTATAGGCATTTTGACAAATAAATGCTTTACTTCACATCTATCAAAAACTACTTATAATCCTTATAAACCATTAAAAGTAATACTTTGGCGACAAATCAACTCATAAAAGCAATTGAAACTAAAAACTTTTCAGACTTTGAAAAAAATTGGACTGAACTGCATAATTGTTTAAATGAAGCCGACAAACAAGGGTTGCTGACAGAAATACTTAACTCTCATTATTCAGA
>JADLER010000043.1 GCA_020846025.1 Bacteroidia bacterium
TTCGCTAATTTCGCTCATCTCACCTTCTACCATAGTAATATCACTTTCTGATGCCGCTACAATCATATCAATAGTAGAAACAGCTAATTGATCAATATCAGGATTGATTACCAATTTACCATCAATTTTCCCAACGCGTACTTCTGAAATTGGGCCATTAAATGGTATATCAGATACTGCTACGGCAGCCGAAGCGGCTAAACCAACTAAGGCATCAGGCATGGTTTTTCTATCCGAAGAAATTAACGATAACATAATTTGTGTATCAGCATGATAATCTTCAGGAAATAAAGGACGCATGGCTCTATCTACAATACGTGAAATTAAAACTTCATAATCAGATAATTTCGCCTCGCGACGGAAAAAGCCACCCGGAAAACGTCCTGTGGCAGCATATTTTTCTTGATAATCTACGGTTAAAGGTAAAAAATCTACGCCTTCTTTGGCTTCTTTATTACTTACTATAGTAGCTAATATCATGGTTGCACCTAGTTTTACTACTACAGCACCATCAGCTTGTTTAGCTAATTTTCCAGTTTCGAGTGTAATCATTCGCCCATCTCCGAGGTCGAATGAATGTTGGATTCCAATTTGTGACATCTTGTTTTTGTGTTATGTATCGGCGTATCCGATACGGGTTTATATTTAATTGTATTATTTTTTTATTTATTTAAAAAGAAAGGCATTCCGATAACTCGAAATGCCCCCGCTTTTATTGTTTCACCATGATTATTTACGGATATCTAATTCCTTAATAATTGCACGATAACGATTAATATCGGTATGTTTTAAATAATCTAATAGGGCACGACGCTTACCTACTAGGTTTAATAGGGCACGTTGTGTACCAAAATCTTTTTTATTACTCTTTAAATGTTCAGTTAAATGATCAATTCGGTGTGTAAATAAAGCTACCTGCGATTCGGCTGATCCAGTGTTTTTTTCACTTCCGCCATGTTTCTTAAAAATGTCTTTCTTTACTTCTGATGTTAAATACATGTTATTTCGTCTTTATGTGTTTTCTTATAAATGGGCTACAAATATATGGCTTTTTGTAAAACAAACAAGCAATTAAGTAATATTTTTTAGTTTTTTCTACTTACAAGTAATCTTATTTCTTTGATATACATTACTGCTTTTGAACCTTGCACAAATGCCCAATAGAAACCGTTCAATGGAGCTGCTTGACGTAGTTCCGTTTTGAGAACGAATTTAATGAAAATTTATTTTCATTGAATAGGGAGTTCGCAAAAACGGAATAAAATTGCGTTAAGCAAAAGTTATATGCAGAAAAATTTTTGCTAAAAAGAAAAAAATTAAAATAAAAACCAAAAATGTTGAGTACTTCAATGAAGTTTTATTTTAAAAAGCCACCCATCAATTTTTAAAACCCCATAATATATTTTTTTTGAAACAAAGGCTCCCGAAGCTTCATTCAACAAAGGATTAAATCGAAGCAGAGCTTCGTTTAATCCCTATATGTTACCAGCTGGCGTTAAAATATTTTCCACCAAGGTCTTTTGGTTTTTTCGGAAACAACTCCATTTTTGTCTGCTTGTAAATTTGGATTGTTTACGAGCATGTCTTGAAAAGAACCACCTTTTAATATTTTGGTTTTTAGGTCTATTGAAAATTCACTCCACTCTTCGCCGTCTACAGTTGGGTCATACGAAACACCAACAACAGTGTTGTTTTTAATTTGTAAATCTTTAATGCCGTCCCAAGATATTCGGTCACTGCGCCACAACTCGCCAGTTTCGTTATCAAGTATTGTAATGTTTGTATCGTCTGAGCAAATTAATGATCCGTTTTCTGTCTGTAATACATTGTTGATTGTCACACCAAAACTAAGTTTTGGTGTTTCTGATTCTGGAGTCATAACGTAGCAAGTACCATTTGCAAATACAACAACTAAATTTTGTTTTGTAAAACCAAAGACCTTAGAAAAGTTTGTCCAACCTTTACTAAAATTTGCAACCCAAGTCGAACCGTCTTGCTTATAAAACCTAACTACAAATCCTTCTGAATAGAAAGATTCTCCTTTAGATGAAATAGGAATATACATTGGTCCGTAAGCAGGAAGTCCGTCTAATATTTCATATTGTTTTTCTGCGGTCATTGTTCTGTCTACGCTTGCTGGTAACGGCAGCCTGTGAAAAAACTCAATATAATTAACACAAGCTGTTTGTTATTTATGAAATAAATATACGAATAAAAAATCAAAAACAAGTATCTTTGTGTATGCCAATCATAACTCCTAAAAACCGTGTACAAGTTGAGTTTAAGAGCCTCGAAGATTTTATTGAAATTGATAATGAATCTGTAAGCAAAGTATTCAGTTTTAATTTAAAAAGCAGCTCATCAATTTTTAAAACCCCATAATATATTTTATTTGCAACAGAGGCTTCCGAAGCTTCATTCAACACAGGATTAAATCGAAGCAGAGCTTCGTTTAATCCCTATATGTTGTGTGCCGTTTTTATTCTATTTTTCAATGTATTTTTCAAACGGTTTTACGAATTTTTTAATCATATCGTCTGCTCGTTTTTTTGCTTGGGTTACAAAATGTTTCAAATACAACTTTGCCCAACTTTCCATAGTTCCGTTAAATGATTGGTCTAAGTCGCTAACGTGAAATTGAATTTGCATTGCTGCTGCCCAATTGATATAAAGGTCGCTCGGTTGTGCTTTGAACAGACAAGCAAAATGTGTGTCGTGGCAAATTAATTTATCCTTATCAAGCAACCAATCAATTTCAAAATAGTTGATTGTAAAATTGTCAAACTCTTTGTTGTCCAACATTTTCGCACAAACTTGTGCCAATTTAAAGGCAGAAATTATGTTTGGCGGTTGTGCTGATTTTGAAACATTACGAGTTTTGATGTCAATGATTTCGTAGAAACCTTTCTTCACTACCAAAATATCTGCGGTATCGTTTTGCTTTTCGTCAAATGGATTTTCAATGCTCCATTTGTCTGTTGCATTTTTCCCACGACTTAGCAAAAACAAAACTGTTGGCGAATTGAATAATGCCTGTCTTGCTTCAAAGCCAATAACTTCGGGATTTTTGCTAAACAAATCGTTTAGATATTCATATTGACGAAATGTATTTTTCGGAAATTGTTTTTTGATTTCGCTGTAAACGTGTTTATCAAATGGTTCGCCTGCTGCGTGTCCTGACAATGTTCCCGAAAGTGGTTTGGGAACGGAAGTGCCTTTTATGTTTTTTGCTAATTTGGAATAATTTACGTTCATTTAATTTCAAAAAGTTGGTTAAACAATGTATTGATTTTTGCAAGCAACTTTTCGTCTTTGTTAGTCAAAAATTGTTGGGTAATATCAGTAATGGAATTGTGTAATGAAACTTCATTTTCATTATTCCAATCAATTTTTTTGAACGGAATACTTGCAATCGGTTTCTCGGAAAACTCAACGATGTTGCCTTTTACAATACCGTTGCATTTAAGCCAATCAAAAATTATTGGTTGATTGAGATATGCCAAAACATATTCAATACTTTCTTTGGTTTCGGGCTTTCTAAAAATTGCCGTTACGTCTTGTGTCGGAAAAATACCCCCTTCCACCAGCGCAAAACGGAAATAATTTTTGTTGGAAATTCGTTCTTTGCAAGGAACAAAAATTCGTTTGTCAGCTTTGCTGAACAAATTGAAAGTCCGCAAGAAAACCCATTCCCAATAATTTATTGTGCGATTGTATTGATAGCGTTTTTCTAAATCGGATTTGTATTTTTGAAAATGCGTATGAAAGTTTGGATACGTTTTTTTAAATTCATTTTCTTCCAAACCGTTATTGATGAAAATGTATTTTGTAATGTGTTCAGCAAAAAACGGTGTCAAATCTTTTGCTTTTACTACGTTAATAGTTGCTGATTTTTCGGCACTATTTAATTCGTGCCCGTTCACTTGAAAGGCTTTGTCCAAACCGCTTACCAATCCGTTTCCGATGTCGCAGATTTCACCAATGGTGTGAAATTCTGTTTTTTCTTCTTCAAAAAAACTAAGTAACGAAGTTGGATTTTGTTTTTTACAAACTGTTTCTAATTGTTGCAATTCTTCTCTTACTTCATCACTTTGCAAAAGCCAACGTTCATTGGTATTGAATTGCGAAACTTGTAGATATTCTGCGTCTTTAAACGGAATTTGAGCGTGTAAATTTTCAAGTGTTTCAGAAGTCAATTTTTGATTGGCGTAAAATTTTGCAACCTTAATACTTCGGCTTTGCTCAGCACAAGTTTTATCTGATTTTTGTTTGCTTTTTACAAACTTAAAAATGACAATAGAAACCGTTACTTTGTCAAAAATCGGTGTTTCATTGAAGTGATAAATTTCTTCAAAGTAGCCGTTTTGCACCATATAATTACGCAATGAAATAGAATGAGTTGTATTCATCCAATATTCAGGGCAAATAAAAATCAATTGTCCGTTTTCGTTAAGTAACTCAATAGATTTGAGAATGAAAATATACAAATAGTCGCAAAGTGAATTGAAGTATTTATTCCAAATTGCGTTGGTTGAAAGTTCTTGTTTTAGTTCGTCTTCCAAATTTTTCCAACGTATGTATGGGGGATTTCCAATGATTAAATCAAACTTGTCGTTAATGTTTGCACTCACAAAACTTTCATAACGAACGAAAGGGAAGTCGGTCGCTAAATCTTGGTCAATTTCAAAAGCCGTTAAGTCGTTGTAACCTTTCTTTTGCAGAATTTCCAAAAAAACGCCTTCGCCACAAGACGGCTCTAAAATTTTTGAATTTGAGGTAATGTCAGCCAAACCAATCATAAAGTCAGCCACTACTTTTGGTGTAAAGTATTGCCCGAATTTATTTTTGCTACTCTGTTTTACTGCTACTTCCATTCAAAATTTTTATTCTTACAAAGTTACACTATTTTCGTTTTGGTCTATTACGGATTGTCAAAAAATTGCAGAAACTTGATAGTTGCACGGTCGCCCCTAAAATGACCGCCAACGGCAGCCTGTGAAAAAACTCAATGTAATTAACACAAGCTGTTTGTTATTTATGAAATAAATATACGAATAAAAAATCAAAAACAAGTATCTTTGTGTATGCCAATCATAACTCCTAAAAACCGTGCACAAGTTGAGTTTAAGAGTCTCGAAGATTTTATTGAATAGGATAATGAATCTGTAAACAAAGTATGAAGTTTTAATTTAAAAAGCCACCCATTAATTTTTAAAACCCCATAATATATTTTATTTGCAACAGAGGCTCCCGAAGCTTCATTCAACACAGGATTAAATCGAAGCAGAGCTTCGTTTAATCTCTATATATAGACTTAAACAAGACAACCGTTATTTTATTGTTTTTGTCAAATAAAAAAGTTTAGTGATTGCGTTTCACTAAACTTTCTAATACACTTTATCTAACAATGGTTTCAGGGCATTAATGATGCGCTTCTTCAGCGTGAGCTTCAGTATGTGAAGCACCATGAGCACCGTGAGCGGCCTCTAAGTTTTTCTTTTGTTGTACAAATGTAGATTCTACACGTGTGTGATTTTCAGGCTTTCCAAAGTAAGTACCTTCTACTAATAAAATAAAAATAGCATAACCAATTAATAAGGTATAAGGTATTAATATCACGTATTTAAAGTAACTTACTTCATGTCCTAAGTGCATAAACCACCAAACAATAGCAGCAGCCTTAGCAATAGTTAAAGTGATAAAGAAAAATTTTAACCAAGTAGTCCCTGACCAACCTTGACCAGGAGCCATAAAACCAATTACTAATTCAACTAAAGTAATAATAAGCATCACCCAAAATACATTCCAAAGAGTACGACGGGCTTTTTTCCCATCTTCTTCACTGTGTTGAGACATGAACTCATAAGCAGGGTAATCATCGTTAAATTCTGACATAATCTATTTTATTTTATATTGTTATTTAATTTAGTTAATGAAAATTTATTATAATAAATAGAAGAAGGTAAATACAAATACCCACACTAAATCTACAAAGTGCCAGTATAAACCTACTTTTTCTACCATTTCATAATGACCACGTTTTTCGTAGGTATTATTGATGACATTTAAAAAGATAATAAAGTTAATAACTACACCTGAAAAAACGTGAAAACCATGGAACCCAGTAATAAAGAAGAAACAATTAGCAAACTGGGGTACAGCCACAGCGTACTCATTAATAGTCATATTAGCACCATAAATAGTTTGTGTAACATATTTACCAACTTCTGGATCCCATACTGAACCAACAGCACCATGTTCGGTACCAACAATAAAATGATACCATTCCCATGCTTGAGAAAGTACGAAAGTAGCACCACCTACAATTGTCCAAAACATCCAAATGATTACTTTTTTCTTGTCTTTTCTATGTCCAGCCTCTACTGCAAGCACCATAGTAACAGAAGACATGATGAGGATAAAAGTCATTAAACCTACATAAGCCAATGGAATATGTTGTTCTACAAATGGAAAGTGAGTAAACACATCTTCTGCCTTAGGCCAATCAGCCGCATACTTGTGGCGGAAAAAGCCATAGGCACATAATAAACCACCAAAAGTTAAAGCATCAGATACAAGGAAAAACCACATCATTATTTTTCCATAGCTTAAGCGAAATGGGGATTGACCACCATCCCAAGCGTGTTTTGAATCAATTTCTGTACTGTGAGACATAATTTTAAATTAATTGATTAAGTGTTTTTTAAGAATTTTTGGGTACAAGTTTAGCGAAAAAAATATAAAAACAAAAACAAATATACCCATAAAATATCAAGAAAATGCCAATAAATAGAACAAAGTTCAATTCCTAGCATATTTTGGGCATTGTATCTTCCTTTTAAACCTTTTATAAGGGTAACAAATAAAGCTATCATACCCGCAAATAAATGAAGTAAATGAATAAAAGTGATTATGTATAAAAACGACCCCGAAGCATTAGACGATTTTCCTGCAAATACTATTTTTTGACTAAATAATTCGCTATATCCTTGAAATTGAAAAATTGTAAACAACAATCCTAAGATAAAGGTTAAAAGTAAACCAACTACTATTCCCTTTTGGTTATTTCTTTTTGCTGATTGATGACCATAAAATAAGGTAATACTACTCGTAATAATTACAGCTGTACTTAGGTAAAATGCACTTGGCAATTGAAATACTAACCAGTTTCCATTATCGGCTCTTACTATATAAGCACTAGTAAACCCCGCAAATAACATAATTATACTGACAATAGCTGCCCACAACATAGGCTTTGCTGCTTTATTTCTAGCGTTTTTTAAATCAATAAACGCGTCTGGGCTTGGTTTAATTTGTTCGATTTTATTTTCCATAACTATTTATTTAAATCATAAACTGATGTCCAAACATTAAAGCTAATTGAACAAGTGGTAAATATATAAATGATCCAAACATTAATTTTCTAGCATCTTCAACAGCACCTGTACGGTATAATTTATAAGCTTGAGATATAAATATTAAACCCATAGCCGCAACTAAAGTAGCTGAAATCCAACCTGTATAATTAAATAAAAAAGGCGTAATTGATATTGGGAATAAAGACAAAGTATAAATTAATATCTGAGATTTTGATACTTGGTCTCTTCCACCTTTAGATGGTAACATAAAAAATCCAGCCTTTTGATAATCATCATGGCTTACCCAAGCTATAGCCCAAAAATGAGGATATTGCCAAAAAAACTGAATTAAAAATAATAATAATGCAAAGAAAGTAACGTGTCCAAATCCATCAGTTGCAGCTATAGCGCCTATTAATGTTGGTAAAGCTCCAGGAAATGCGCCTACAAATACTGAGAATGGTGTAATCCGTTTGAGTGGTGTATAAACAAATGCGTAGAGTAAAAAAGACACAAAACCAATGATTGCCGATAGTGGATTAGTAAACAACCACAACATAACTGTACCTACAAAAACAAATAAAATACAAATCATCAGTGCTTGATTAACTGTTAAATTCCCTGTAGGAATCGGTCGTAGTTTAGTACGATCCATTAATTTATCTAAATCTTTTTCAATTATTTGATTCACCCCATTAGCAGCTGCTGTAATTAAAAAACCACCTACACAAATAGCCACCACTTGTTTCCATGTAAAATTATCGGCAACTGTAAAAAAAGTAATAATAGCCGATAATACCACTAATGCAGATAAAGAAAACTTTGTAAGTTTTTTGAGTGCCTTTAGTTTACCGTACACCACCATGGGTTGTTCTGAAATATGCGTTTCCGTTTGCAAAACAGCACAAAATTAATAATTAAACTGTTTGGAATTTGTTTTTTAGACTAAAGTTAAACACTAATAGTTGTTGAAAAGAACCGAAAAAGCATTGCATACATACAAGCCTGCAGTTTCCGTTCTTAGGCGTGTATTTCCCAACGAAATAGCTTGATATTGATTATCAGTGGCTAGTTGTATTTCTTCGTTTGAAAAATCTCCCTCAGGACCAATTAACACCGTAACAGATTGTTGTTTGGGAATATGCGTTCCAATAACTGTTTTGGCATAATCGGCACAATGTGCTATTAACTTAATATTGGAAGTATCTTGTTGAATAAATGATTTAAAATCAATGATAGCATTTATTTTAGGAACATAAGCTTGCTGACTTTGTTTTACAGCACTTTCGGCCACTTTTATTATTCGTTCGTCTTTTACAACTGTGCGTTCAGAATTTTTACACTTTAAAAAAGATATTTCATCAATACCAATTTCAACGGCCTTTTCAACAAACCATTCTATTCTTTCAATATTCTTTGTAGGAGCAATGGCTATGTGTAATTTATAATTTCTACTTGGTTCAATAAATTGTTTTTGAGTTAAAGATACTGCACATTGTTTCGCATGAGCTGCCTCAATTTTGCCAATAGCCACAGTGCCTTTACCGTCAATTACTCTAATGATATCCCCTACTTTATGTCTTAATACTTTTACACAATGCAGCGATTCGTCTTCATTTAAAATAGCTGCTTGGTTTTGTATGATTCCGAAAAAAGTATTCATAAAAATAGCCCTTTGTTTTTTACAATTAAATATGAGGTAAAGATTTGATAAACTTAATGAAATACGAAGCTACAACATCTTGTTCAATAAAAAAATCCTATGTGTTGATATAGGATTTTTTAATGAAGTTTTTTGAAGTGGTGCTCCCACAGGGACTCGAACCCCGCACCCCCTGATTATGAGTCAGATGCTCTAACCGACTGAGCTATAGGAGCAATCTAAACAATTTCTTATTCAGATTTTGCGTGGCAAAAGTATATATTTGTATTTGATTATCAAAATAAATGACCAAAATAAAAAATATAATTTTCGATTTAGGTGGCGTGATTATTAACTTAGATATTCCTTTAACCATAAAGGAATTTAATCAATTCACTCATCAACCATTTGAAAAATTATACAATCAACTACAACAAAACGAATTGTTTGATTTATTTGATAAAGGTCTTGTAAGCGAACAAACATTTTTTAAGCAATTAAATAACCTCATTGGCGAACAAGCAAGTACACAACAACTGATGAATGCTTGGAATGCGATGTTATTAGATTTTCCTTTGCATCGTTTGCAATTACTTCAAAGTTTAAAACCTAAGTATCGAACATTTTTATTAAGTAATACAAACGAAACACACATTACTGCTTTTGAAAATATATTATGGCAAGAGCATCAATTAAAAAGTTTAGATACTTTTTTTGAAAAGAGTTATTATTCATGCAGAATAGGCATGAGAAAACCTGAAATAGATATTTTTCAACGAGTTGTACAAGAAAACAACTTAATTCCTCAAGAAACTTTATTTATTGACGACTCACCGCAACACATTGAAGGTGCTATAAAAATAGGTTTACAAGCCGTATTACTTGATAAACATAAAGATATTAGTACTTTATTAAAAGAACTCGAAATCTACTAAGGAATCGTAAAATTAATTTGAGTGCTTACTGTTGTGGTACTAGATGCGTTTAATGTAAATGAAGCATTGTTTGTACTTAGCCAATCGCCACTATTAGTGGTGTTGTTTCCATCGGTATCATATACCGCATATACATAATAAGTCCCAGGGTGCATGTAGTTAAACTCAAAACTAGTAGTGCTTGCTGGAAGCGTAACATAACGCGATGTATATTTAAAATTTGCTACATTAGGTGTCATACCACTAAACAGAGGTTGAGTCATAACAATAAGCATAACTTTAGTTGTTGGATTAGGTGTATGCGATGCATCAAATGAATAATTAACGGTTGTTTTTCCTAAGTATGGCTGTGCCGATTCAGGATATGGATCTCCAGCGGGTGCTGCACCTGATGAGTAATAAATAGACTCAGATTGCCCTGTAAACACCGAAGAAAAATCAATAGTCATTGTTTTTTTAGGAAAATTAAATGCTGTAACTGCTGAATTAGCCGAAGTTGTATCTTGTAATTTTGCTCTCCAAATCATGTGAGATGTAGAGTTTGGCAGTGTATTTAACTTATTAGTATAAGTTTTTAAAATTAAGCTATCATTCTTACGAATAAATTCGGCATAAGCTCTGTCTTTTCCTTTTACCACTTCCGAAAAACGATAATAAGATTGTGTTGTATTCTCCGAAACGCTATCAGCTAATAAATAGGTTACACGTTGTGTGCCACCAAAAAAACCGCCGTTTCTAAAAGCTATCTTGTATTGGTTATTATGTTTCACTACAAATAACGACATGAATATGTCATTAGCATTATCTAACTCGTTTTTAGATGAGATTTGATTTTCTGAAATGGGTCTAAAATCTACAATCCAAATAGGCATATTACCCAATGATGTAGAAGAAGTAATAGAACCGTTCCAAATACCTTTCACTTTATTAAGCACACCAAAACCAACAATATCATTTAAACTAGGTTCGTTTGTGTTTGGCTGTTCTGGAGCTTCCTCATCACTTGATTTTTTATTAGAACAAGAAATACCAATGCTTAACGCTATTAAGCAAACTAAACCTAATTTTAATTTTTTCATAGTGTTTATTTTTTCTTTATATAAATTTTACTTTTTGCTAAGCCTAATTTATTAAAGAAGTGTGTAAACGAAACGCCTAAAACGCCTAGACCATATTTCATACTTCTTCTAAAATTAATAGAACTGGCTTCTGGAAAATATTTGGTAGGGCAAGTAACTTCAGCAATTTGAAAGCCCGCATAAAATATTTGAGAAATCATTTGATTATCAAATACAAAATCATCTGAGTTTTCGTGGTAACTAATGGTTTCTAATATCTCTCTGTTAAAGGCACGATAACCGGTATGATACTCACTTAATTTTTGATTAATTAGAATATTTTGAGTGAGTGTTAAACAACGGTTAAAGATGTATTTGTATAATGGCATACCGCCAATTAAGGCGCCTTTTCCTAAGATACGAGAACCAAATACACAAGGAAACAACTCATGAGCAATAATATAGCTCATACTATGAATTAATTTTGGAGTGTATTGATAATCTGGATGCAACATAATAACAATATCAGCACCTAATTCTAAGGCTTTATCGTAGCAGGTTTTTTGATTACCTCCATAGCCTTTGTTTTTTTCATGGCGTATAATGTGTTTAATACCTAACTCCTTCCCTACTTCGGTGGTATTATCTTTACTATGATCATCCACTAAAACCACATCATCAACAATATCAAAAGGTATTTCTTCGTAGGTGCGTTTTAAAGTTAATGCTGCATTATAAGCCGGTAGTACTACAACTATTTTTTTTCCGTTAATCATATCTTACAAAAATAACAAAGTTTATATAATTTAATACATGGGTGCTAAAAAATATCCTTAATTTTGAGAGCCTTTGAAACTAAAAGTTTTACATAAATACCTACTCAAGGCTTATTTACCGCCTTTCTTTCTCACTTTATTTGTGGGCGTTTTTGTGTTTTTTTTAATTCATGTATTTACCTATATGGACGACATTGTAGGTAAAGGCATGGGAGCATGGATTTTAACACAATTTTTCACTTATTCGTTTATTACGTTTATACCTGTGGCCATGCCCTTAGCAGTGCTGCTATCATCTATTATGACGTTTGGAAGCTTGGCTGAGAATTATGAATTAGCAGCTATGAAATCTTGTGGTTTATCACTGTTTAAAATTATACGTCCTATACTTTTGTTTATCCTTTTTTTATCAGGTGTAACATTTGTGTTTAATAATTTTGTATTACCTGCAGTTACACTAAAATCGGCAAGATTACTTTGGGATATTAGACAAGCTAAACCAACATTAAGTATTAAAGAAGGTATTTATTACGACAAATTGGACGGCTACAATATTAAAGTAGGCAAGAAAAGTAAAGATGGAAAAACTTTAAAAAACGTACACATATACGACCATACAGCAGGACAAGGCAATACCATACAAATTTATGCCGATAGTGGAAAAATGACAACATCGGCCGATACTAATTATTTACAATTGCAATTATTAAACGGTACCCGATACGAAGACATTATTAAAGATGAGCACTACAAAAGCAAGCATCCATTATCTATTTTAACATACAAAGAACTAGATATAAATGTGGATATGAGTAGCTTTAAGATGAAGCAAACTAAAGAGGAATTATTTAAAGGGCATCATGAGATGCTCAATGTTTGGCAAATAAATAATGAACTTGATACTTTTAGAAACAATATTCAAAGTAAGCACATCAATCTTATCAATCAATTTAATAATTACTTTTTAGTACGCACTTTTCGCTCTTCAAATTTTAATTTACCTGCCCAAAAATTAAAAGATTTTTATGCAACACTTAATAAAGATGAGTTTAATAGAAGTGTTGAAAATGCGATGAATCTTGCAAGGAGTTCAACTGGTTATATTGAGTCTATTGAAAATGAAATCAATCTTCAACAACTTAATATGACAGATTATTTATTAGGATTTCATAAAAAGATAAGTATTTCATTTGCCTGTATTGTATTATTTTTTGTGGGCGCTCCGTTAGGTGCCATTATTAAAAAAGGTGGTATGGGAATGCCCGTAGTTGTGGCTGTTTTATTCTTTTTATTATACTATGTGGTTACTATTATTTTTGAAGATTTAGTAATTGAAGGTGTTTATATTCCAGCATTTGGGGCTTGGTTTCCTTTGGTATTATTTTTACCATTAGGTATTTTTCTGACTTATAAAGCTGCTAAAGATTCTGCCCTGTTTGATTTACACGCTTATATAACGCCCATTAAAAAACTTTTTAAAACTTCACCTAAGTCGTAAATGCGCATTCTACAAATTTGTAATAAAGCACCATATCCGCCCAACGATGGGAGCTCAATTGCTATTACAACTTTAGCCGAAGGACTCACCGACAATGGTGTAGAGCTTTATTTATTAGCAATAAATACAAAAAAGCATTTTAAATCTGACAACTTAATTCCTGAATCATTTAAGCAAAAAACGCATTATCAAAGTATTTATCAAAATACCGATACGGGTGTTTTGGGCGCTTTCATCAATTTGTTTTCTAAGCAATCGTATTTTGTAAGTCGTTTTTATTTTAACGCATACAAACAAGCCTTAATACAATTATTGCAACAACATTCATTCGATATTGTGCAGATTGAAGGTGTGTTTATGGCAACCTATATCCCTGTTATTAGGCAATACTCTCAAGCTAAAATTGTATTACGAAGTCATAATGTAGAACATCAAATATGGGAACGGCATTTAGCTAATGAGAAAACCAGTTTAAAGAAAATTTATCTATCACTTCAAAATAACCGATTAAAACATTTTGAATTAAGTGCTTTTAATCTTGTAGATGCCATTGTTACCATTACTGATGAAGATAAAAAAAACATACAACAAATTGTTCCAACAAAAAAATTATATACTTGCTTAACGGGTGTCAATTTAACGCAGTACACGATTAATTCTAATATGAAATATCCAGGCACTTTGTTTCATTTTGCCTCAATGGATTGGATGCCCAATATTGAAGCCGTTGATTGGTTATTAAATGAGGTATGGAGTTTAGTAATAAAGCAACAAAGATCTGCCAAGTTAGTATTAGCAGGGCGAGGCATGCCTGAACGATTTAAACGCTTATCTAGTCCTAATGTACTGATTGTAGAGGAAGTAAAAAGTTCAGAAGAATTTTACAAAAATCATGATATCATGTTGGTACCATTATGGTCGGGAAGTGGTTTACGTATTAAATTAGTAGAAGGGCTAGCCTACGGAAAAGCCATTGTTACAACATCTATTGGCGCAGAAGGAATCCCCTACACCAATAATCAACACATATTAATAGCTGATACCGCACAAGCATTTGCTGATGCTATTTTGGAATTGTTAGATAATGACTCTAAAAAACAGGCGATGCAACAACAAGCGAGACTGCTTGCCGAACAGCATTTTGATTATAAACTAATTGGAAAAAACTTAATTGAATTTTATAAGCAATTAAGTTGATGAAATCTTAAAAGCCAATTTTACTTTTATTTTCTTCAAAACTCTTTTTTAGTCCCAGCATTTTGATGGCTGTTGCAGCGGCTTCGTCGCCTTTATTGCCATGCATTCCTCCTGCTCTATCTTCGGCTTGCTCTTGGGTATTTACCGTTAGCACCCCAAAAATAAATGGTTTATTATATCTGATGTTTAAGTTGGTAATACCTTTTGCAACCGCATCGGCAATAAAATCAAAATGTTTGGTGTCGCCTTGAATTAAACAACCAATGCAAATAATGGCATCTACATTTCCTAATTCGGCCATGTATTGCGCTCCTAAAGTAAGTTCAAAAGCCCCAGGAACAGTTTTTGTGATGATGTGTTCTGGTTTTGCACCGTGTTTTACTAATGTGTCGTAAGCACCTTGCATTAGTTTTTGAGTGATATCCAAGTTCCATTCAGCCCACACAATACCAAATTTCATATCGGCGGCGTTGGGTATATTGCTTCCTTCAAACTTTGATAAATTTTTTAATTCGCTTGCCATTTTTAGTTGCTTTAAATAAAAAAAGGTGATTTGCATCACCTTTTAAATTCAGTTTATTGAGTTGTTATTGAATATTACCTAATGTTTTAACACGTGCAATGTATTTTTCAACTTCACGTGCCTCAGTAGATTGAGCATACTCATTTTTTAATCGCTCATACAAAGCTAAAGCCTCGGTATAATTTGCTTTTTGCTCATACGCAAATGCAGCTTTCTTTAAATATAATGGTGTAGTAAAATCGTTAATGTTTTGGTTAGCTGCTTTTAAATAGAATTTAATGGCTTCATCTACTTTATTTAATTCCATATTAGCATCGCCAATAGCACCAGTTGCAACCGGAGCAACCATTTCATCATCACCACTAAACTTTTGAAGTGCTGTAATAGCTTCTTCAAATTTACCAGTACGTAACAAACAAATACCAGCATAATAGTTTGCTAGATCTCCCACATTTGTAGAGCTATAGTTTTCTGCTATACTTTCAAATCCCATCATGGTTTTAGGACCTTCGGTTGTTTGAACGGTTAAACCACCTTTTAATGCAACTTGAAAACTGTCTTTCTCAAAATAGGTTTGAGCATAAAATGATTCATTGGCAGCTTCTTGTTCTTGACCAGGTAACCAATAAAATTTATAAAATACAAATAACGCCACGATGGCTAAAATAGCACCACCACCATAATTGATAGCGTTTTTATTTTTTTCATAAAAAAGTTCTAAACCCATTAAATCCATCGATTTAGTGCTTTTCTTTGCTTCAACTGCCGATTCAACTTGTTCTAATTGTTCTACTTCTTCAGACATATTTAAAAATTTGAGTTGCGAATATACACAAAAGTTTTGGCTCCCAAAAACAAAAACTATTAAAATTTAACCATTTAAAGAGGTTATAAACACTAATTATTTTTGGCTAATTTGATATTATTGACAAAATCATCAAATAAATACCTCGAATCGTGTGGACCAGGACAAGCTTCGGGGTGATATTGCACTGAAAACACAGGTTTATTTTTTAATCGAATGCCTTCTATTGTATTATCATTGAGGTTTACATGAGTTATTTCTACCTCAGGATTTTTTGCAATATCTTCTAATTTGATAGTAAAACCATGGTTTTGAGAAGTGATTTCACTTTTTCCCGTTATAACATTTTTTACAGGATGATTAATACCACGGTGTCCAGCGTGCATTTTGTAGGTTGAAATACCTTGCGATTCGGCAAATAATTGATGACCTAAACAAATACCAAATACTGGTTTTCCCGTATTAATTAGTTCTTTTACTAAAGCAATTTCAGGTTTCATAACCCCTGGATCGCCAGGTCCATTACTCAACATAATACCATCTGGGTTAAAATCCATAATGTCTTTAACGCTTGATTTCATAGGAAAAACCTTTAAAAAACAATCTCTTTCGGCTAATGAGCGTAAGATGTTTTTCTTTACGCCAAAATCAATTACCGCTACTTTATGACTCGATTGTGGATTTCCAAATTCGAAAGCTGTTTTAGTTGCAACTTTTGAAGATAATTCCAACCCCTCCATTTTAGGCACTTTAGCCAACTGTTTTTTTAATTCATCCACTGGTGTGTTGTCAGATGAGATGATACAATTCATAGCGCCTTTATCACGAATATATCGTACAATTGCTCTGGTATCAACATCGCTAATGGATACAATATTATTTTTCTCAAAGTAATCTTGTAATGATTGCGTAGCACGTTTACGTGAAAAACCATTATTAAATTTTTTACAAATCATTCCTGCAATTTTTATCCCTTCGCTTTCCACTTCACTTTCCTCAATACCGTAATTACCTATATGCACATTATTCATAACAATAATTTGCCCGTAGTAAGATGGGTCGGTAAAAATCTCTTGATAACCACTCATACCAGTATTAAAACAAATTTCGCCAGTTGTAGTTCCTATTTTTCCAGCAGCTTTGCCTTCAAAAATTTTTCCGTCTTCAAGTAAGAGAATAGCCTTAGGCTTTAATGGGTATTTTAATTGCATTTTTTTAGAAAGTTTATTCTAAAAGCCAAAGGTCGTAATAATTTAAGAAACACAAAAGTATTGTTAATAGCTTTTGATAAATGAAGATAAGGAAGTCAAATCTTATATTAATTACTTAAGTCGAGCCATTATTTGTTGTTTATATAATTGGAACATTTGATTGTTTGGCTCTATCTCACAGGCTTTTTCTATATCTTTTTTCGCCTCCATTAAATTGTTTCTAGTTATTAAAACTTTAGCTCTGTGTATGTATAATACGGCATTAAGAGGCTCGTTAGTAATTCTTACATTTAACTCTTTAAGTGCAATATCTGATAAATAACCGAGAATTTCTTTTTCTAAACCATCTGGAATAGTTTGTGGGGAATTTTTCTTTAAATATTCTAAGTCATTAAACGCTAACTGATAATCTCCTTTTAATATATAGGCTAAACACCTATTTAGGTACATGTCGGGATGATTAGATAACTCAATGGCTTTAGTAAAATCAGCTATTGCTAAATCTATTTTTTTAATATTGGTGTAAGCAAAGCCTCTGGCACTGTATAATTGAGCCTTATGCGGTTGTAATTTAATAGCCTTATCGTATAAAGGAATGGCCTCTGCATTTTTATTTTCTTTTAATAAATGATCAGCCTTTGCAGCATAAAAGAAATAATAATCGGGGGCTTCTTTCATCCCGTTTTCTAAAAATGTATCAGATGTTTTATATACATCTTGCCGCATAAAAGTTTTGAAGCCATATAGTAAGGCGAAAAAATAAATTGAATATAAGAATAATGGGGAGTTTTGATTGAAATTGAGTTGCGATACAAAAACTAATAACCCAATAAGTGGCAAATACATTCGGTGTTCGTAATGCTCTCCTAATACACTCGTTGCGCCATACCATGTTGGAATAGAGATTATAATTGCCCATAGTGCTAGTCCAAACAAGGCAATAAGTTTGTTTTTTAATCCAACTTTCCAAACTACAATTCCATAAATGATTAAAGTAATTATTCCATAAACGATTGTAGAGTTTTGAAGGGGAGGAAACACAGATTGTTGTACTGGAAATAGGCTCTTACCTATGTATAAAATAATAGCTAAACAAAAATTCTTAATTGAATTTAATACATCATGACTAAGTGATAAAGTAGAATTCACACATATATGTCGTAAGGCCAACCAGCCTGAAATGATGAAAAACCAACAAGCTATTAGAACAACATATTTTTTTGAAATAGGCTTTAACCATAAAATTGACATAACAAAACAAAGAGGTAATACAACAGCGGTTTCTTTAGTAAGTAAAGCACCTAAGAAAAATAATAGATGATAATAAAGATACTTTTGGTGTTGTTCCGAAATAAATTTAATGAGATAGATGATGGCTGTAATTGAAAAAATAGCTAATAAACTATCGTTTCTACCCGGAATCCAAACAACGGCATGTATTAATAGTGGATGTAACGAAAAAAGAATACTTAACCACAAGGATGTTTTTTGAGCAACTTGAAACTTCAACAAAAGTTTATAAACTAAAAAAACAACAAGAAGATGAAACAATAAATTACTAAAATGATAGATGAAAGGTGATAATTTTCCTAAATGATAATCGATCATTAATGTTAAACTAAAAATTGGTCGGAAGTATAACCCCGCTAAAGGCTTTGTAAAGAAATCTCCTATATTACTCCAATCAGATAAATCTTTTTGATTTTCAACAATCATCCATTGGTCATCCATTGGAGAAAAATCAAAAAAGAGGCTTTTTGCATATACCAATAAAGCTGGTATAAGTAAAAATAAAATGGTTTTCTTTTCCTTTGAAAAGTCTAAAGTCATGCCTTAAAAATTACACGCCTATTTTTTCGTTCACAATCTTTAGAATTTCTGATTCTAAGGCTAATGTTTTTGTTTCAATTTCTTTGCCTTTTGCAATCACATCTGCTACAAAGGTTTTATCATCATAACCACTAGCATTTATACGCACATTCATAAAAGCACCCATTACGGCACTTCTTGCACATAATGCACCTACGCCAGCATCACTCACCGAATTTGGGTTACCAATTTCTGCCATCGCTTTTATAATCGTTAAACTATCATACGAAAGTTGCATCACTCTATATGGAACCTCAATGGCATATTTTGTAGCATCTTGTATGGCTTGCTTTCTAATTGTTTTTTCTTCATCGGTAGATTTTGGCAAAGCAAAAGCACTCATAATTTTATTAAATGCAGCCGTGTCTAAATCTACTAGTTTTATAAGTTCATCTTTAATGGTTTGTCCTTTCTCTGCCCAGATACTAAACTCTTCCCAACGGCTATCCCAACCTTTTTTGTGCGAAGATAAATTTGCAACCATGGTAGCTAATGAAATACCTAACGAACCAACATAAGCCGAAATTGACCCACCACCTGGCGCAGGACTTTCGCTGGCTGTTTCATCAGCAAAATCAACCAAATTCATAGATACTAATTTACTATCTACTTTATCTTTCAATAAGTATTCA
Source organism: Bacteroidia bacterium (assembly GCA_020846025.1). GTDB lineage: Bacteria > Bacteroidota > Bacteroidia > B-17B0 > Aurantibacillaceae > UBA4416. Next base: position 19,505 of record JADLER010000043.1, read on the forward strand.
ATAACACGTTCCTCTGGGTTAAATGGAGCTAATTCATCTAATCCCATTGTTTTAATGGCTATTTTTATTAATTCTTTTTCCGAAACACCTATTGAGCGTTGTTGTTTTTGTAAAAAATATTTTCCAGCATCGGTTAAACATTTTAACGGTACTAAGCCAACTAATTCGGAGCCTGTAACTCTAATGCCTCGTTCGGTTGCTTTTTTACATACTTCATCAAAGGCAATATGTAAAGGTGTGATGTTGATGTTCGTTAAGTTCATCGAAATTTGACAAACGCCATATTCCTCTATAAACCAACCAATAGCTTTAACCGATTTTAATGTACCTGGAATGCTAACTGGATTTCCATGAGCATCGGTTACTACCTTACCATTAATTGGATCGCCTTCGCGTTTTACACGCCCTGCCTCTCGCACATCAAAAGCTACCGAATTGGCACGGCGTGTTGAAGTGGTATTCAAATTGACATTATAAGCCACTAAGAAATCTCTAGCACCAATCACAGTAGCGCCTCGTTTAGCATCAAATTCCACAGGACCAAAATCTGGTTTCCATTCGGGTAACTTTATTTTCTTAAAAAATCCTTCGTATTCTCCTGCACGTATAACGGATAAATTACTTCTTTCCTTATTGGACTGAGCTGCTTCGTATAAATATATAGGTATTTTTAATTCGTTTCCTACACGTTCTGCAAGCTTTGTGGCCCATTTTGCCGTTTCTTCCATCGAAATATTGCTAATTGGAATTAACGGACAAACATCGGTTGCTCCCATTCTTGGATGCTCGCCTTTATGTTTACTCATGTCTATTAATTCACCTGCTTTTTTAATCGCTAAATAAGCCGCATCAACAACAGCTTGGGGTGTACCTACAAACGTTACCACAGTACGATTAGTGGCTTTACCGGGGTCCACATTTAATAATCTTACCCCTTCTACAGATTCAATAACATCTGTTATTTGTTTGATAATCGATAAATCTAAACCTTCCGAAAAATTTGGTACACATTCAATTAATTGCATAATATCTTTGTTTTAAAATTAGCAACACAAAAGTAGGAATTATAAATCGAATTTAATTAACAAAAGGGTATATATAACAATTTTAAAACGGCGTATTCGTTATCATGTTTTGTTATATATTTACAGTAAATCATTTTGAATCCAAACGCACATATTTTAATTTATGTACACAAAATTACTCCCCGAGTAAAATACACTTTTCATCTTATATTTAAGGATTGCTTGGGGCTTGATTTTACACTTACAACTAGCATTGATGATTATCAGCTATACGGTGGTGTAAAACTTAGTTATACAACACAAGAACTAGAGAGCGTTTGCCATTTTGAGGCTGTGCCACTCTTATTCGAATCTGGTATTCACGAGCAGGTTATTCAAATACACAACCACGAACATTTTTATAAATATTTTTTTAAAACCTATAAAAGCGCCCTTCCATTTGATGTATTTGCCGCATCGTTTTATTTAGTAAGCCGATACGAGGAATACTTACCCTTTAAGCCCGATATGTATAACCGATATGAGGTTGAAAACAGCCTAGCCTATCAATACGATTTTTTACATATTCCATTGGTAAATTTATGGGTAAGCGAACTTGAAAAAATTTTATTGAAAAAGTTCCCGAGATTATCCATCTCACACCGCAACTATAATTACATCTCCACTATTGACGTAGATAACGCCTATAAATTTAAAGAAAAAGGTATCATGCGTTCTTTAGGTGGATATTTAAAATCAATAGTGCGATTTCAGAAAAAAGAACTCATACAACGAACCGCTGTGTTATTGGGAAAGGAAAAAGATCCGTTTGATACGTATGATTATCAATTACAAGTTCAAAAACAGCATAAGGTAAATACCATTTATTTCTTTTTGCTAGGTGATTATGGTGTAAACGATAAAAATCATCCTTCTAACAACTACGGATTTCAAAAACTCATTAAACATTTAGCCGATTATTACACAACGGGCATTCATCCTTCCTATGGTTCTACTGGCAAACCACAACAAATAAAAATTGAAATAAATCGTTTGGCAAACATCACTCATCGTGAAATATTTCACTCGCGCCAACATTTCTCAATGCTCAAATTTCCTGAAACGTACTACACGCTGCAAGAACTAGGAATTACAAACGAATACTCGATGGGATACCGAAACCATAATGGTTTTAGAGCTAGCTATTGTTATCCTTTTTATTGGTACGACTTAGATGAAGAGATAGAAACCAACTTAAAAATTCATCCTTTTTGCATCAGTATTACATCATTAAGATTTAGAGACAAAGCCACCCCGCAAAATGCGACAGAAAAAGCAGCACCTATTATTAACGAAGTAAAAAAATACGGTGGCGAACTGATTACCATTTTTCATAATGACACCATGGGTACATCACCCGAGTGGATTGACTGGAAAGTAGTATATGAAGATATGATAAAACTAGCTGTAAATTCATGATTGTAGTTTATTCGCCCATACAAAGCCCAAGGCTTAATTACACGCTGAGTCTAATATTTCATACCATTTTAGGTTGTAAATATCATTTAACACATGATGAAAATTTTTTCGAAACATCAAATCTTCCTAAACTTAATTATTCAACAACTCCCTTAAACTCTGGTATTTTCATACAACCGCATAGCTTATTACAAGAATCAAACATTCGTTCATTGATTCCTCATGCTGAAGATTTAAGTGATGAATTTCCTATTTTTTTTAAATCTGAGATTCAAGATTTTTTAGGTTTCGACATTCTATCTACCGTATTTTATGTGGTAACCCGATACGAAGAATATAACGCTACCAACTTAGATGAACATCAACGTTATAAGGCCGAAAATAGTTTAGCATATAAATACCACTTTTTACATTATCCTTACATTAATAAGATTATTGCATATTTTGGAAGTAAGTTAAAAGAGCAGTTTCCGCAACTAATTTTTAACCAACGAACTTTTAATTTTATATCAACTATTGATATTGATAATGCATTTGCCTATGCACATAAAGGGCTTTTAAGAAACTCACTTGGTTTTATAAAAGACGCATGTGGCTTTAATTTTCAAAAACTGCAATCTAGAATATCCAGTTGTATTAACGAAAGAAATGACCCATATAATACTTTTCAAACAATCAATTCCTTAAGTGAAGCTACCAATACTGCCCTACACTATTTTGTATTAATAGGTGATTATAGTAAGTATGATAAAAATCCACATTATCAAAATAAGGGATTTCAACGACTATTAAAATCACTCTCCAATTCCCATTCTATAGGATTGCACCCATCTTACGTTTCATATCAACATCTCGAAAAGATAGACGTGGAGAAAAAAAGACTAGAACAGATTATAGAAAAAACTATTACAAGTGCTCGTTGCCATTTTTTACATTTAAAATTACCTGAAACTTATCAATTTTATAATGAAATAGGTATTACCGATGATTACACCATGATTTATGCCTCGCAAGTAGGTTTCAGGACAGGGTTATGTGTTCCACATCCATGGTTTGATTTACAAAAAAATGAAGCAACTAAACTTACTATTCATCCCAGTACGATAATGGAGGGCGTTTTAAGAGATTACCTAAATCTTGACCCAATTGTAGCATACAAAACCATAGAAAGCTTAATGAATGAAGTAATGAAATATGGAGGAGAATTTATTTCAATTTTTCATAATGATAGTTTCATAAAAGAACATTCACTTTGGGTTGATTTATATAAAGAAATGCTTTTAACCTCTAAAAAAGCCGTTTAACTATCTTTTAAACCTATTCGTTTTAATTTTAAACCAAACTACCCTAAAAATTTTACCTTTGTATAGTATGGAAACAGAAACATCAAATCAAAATATTGAAATACCTTTTCAAAATCTTTTTTTAACTAAAGGATTTGTTACAGGGAAAAATGAACCTTGGCGATATGTGCTTGGAATTATTATAGCGGCAGTAGGTTATTTTGTTTTCCAATCCATTATTATGTTTCCATTAATAAATGCAGCATTAGAAAATGGCGTTCTAATGAACGAAATTTTACAAAACCCTAATATCATTTTTAGTCCTGAAAAAACAGGCATCAATAAATCTGTGCTCTTAGCAATTATGATGGGAATGTTTGTATTTACCTTATTGTTTTTTTGGTTAGCTATAAAATTTATTCAACAAAAGCCTTTAAATTCTGTTATAACTGGCTATGACCGAATAAGATGGAACCGCTATTTTTTTGCATTCTCGGTGTGGGGTTTATTATTAATTGGGCTCACTGTAGTATCGTATCTTATTAGTCCACAAGATATGGTTTTGCAATTCAACCCATCAGCGTTTATAGTTTTAGTGTTAGTATCTGTTATATTTATTCCTATACAAACGGCTACCGAAGAAATTTTATTTAGAGGTTATTTAATGCAAGGTTTAGGCATAGGACTAAAAAATGGTATTTTCCCATTAATTATCACCTCCATCCTATTTGGGTTAATGCATGGTACAAATCCAGAAGCACAAGCTCATGGCTTTTTAATTATGATGCCTTATTACATTTTATTCGGTGCATTTTTAGGAATGCTTACCTTACTTGATGAAGGAGCTGAATTAGCGATGGGCATTCATTGTGCTAATAATTTATTATCATCACTCTTGGTCTGCTCTAAGAACTCGGTACTACAAACTGATGCCATATTTTATACCTCGGTAGAAAATCCTTCAGGTGAGTTTTTAATTTGGATAATCATGGCTTTAGTTTGTTTTATCATCTTACGTAAAAAATACCAACTTAATAACTGGTCATTAATTCTTCGATAAACTCAAAATCAATACCAACCAATCTTACAATAGAAACATCCATTCCTATGTATAAAATTATCCTAACAATCTGTATTTTCAGTAGCTTATTTGTTTTTGCTGATAACAATTACAGATATTACATTGACTTAACTGATGCAAAAGATGATAAATTGCACATTCGTTTAGTACCCCCAGATATTACTGAGCAAGAGACAGTGTTTATGTTTCCTGCAATGGTTCCGGGTACCTATGAGGTGTATGATTTTGGGCGTTTTATTTCTAATTTAAAAGTAACTGGAAAAAATGGTCAGCAGATTACTGTTAATAAATTAGATGACAACAGTTATCAAATTAATCCAGCTACCCAAATTGCAGAAATAAGTTACGATGTAGAAGATACTTGGGATACAGATATTAAAGAACGAATAGTTTTTGAACCAGGCGGAAGTAATATAGAGGCAGACAAAGTATTTTGTTTAAATACACACTGTTTTTTTGGTTATTTTAAAAATAAAGTAAATAATTTATTTATACTCCAAGTAACCAAACCAAAGGGTTTTTACGCATCTAGTGGCATAACTGACATAGCGAGTGGAGATACAGTTGATGTATTGTCGGTGGAAAATTATCACCACTTAGTAGATTCACCAATCATGTACTGTTTACCAGATACAACAACTATTCATATTGGAAATTCTTCTGTTTTAATTTCTGTATATTCTCCCAACAAAACACTTACATCACAATTTGTAGCACGTAATTTAAAAGAGTTATTATTTGCACAAGCTGATTATTTAGGCGGAGAATTACCAATAAAAAAATATGCTTTTTTATTTTATTTTTCCGACAAACCAACTTTAAGTGGTGCATCTGGCGCACTCGAACACTCCTACTCTTCATTTTACAATTTACCAGAAGCTGATACAAGTATAATGGCTCAAGAAATAAGAGATGTATCGGCGCATGAATTTTTTCATATTGTAACTCCATTAAATATTCATGCTAAAGAAATAGGAGATTTCGATTTTAATAATCCTAAAATGAGTCAGCACTTGTGGTTATATGAGGGTATGACAGAATATGCTGCACACCACATGCAGGTTAAAAGCGGTTTAATAGATTACGATGCTTTTTTTGAAGTTATGATAGATAAATTAATAAATGCAAGAGAAAATTATAACGACACTGTTCCATTTACTATCATGAGTAAATATGTTTTAGATAAATATAAAAAAGAATACAACAATGTATATGAAAAAGGTGCACTAATTGGGATGTGCTTAGATATACAATTAAGATATTACAGTAAAGGAGCCTACGGTACACAAAATTTGATGCAAGATTTATCAAAAATGTATGGAAAAAACCAGGCATTTAATGATGAGGATTTATTTAATGACATTGAAAAATTAACTTATAAAGAAATTAGAACATTTTTAGACACATACGTGGCTGGTTCAAAAACCTTGCCTTACAAAGAGATTTTTAATATGGTAGGCTTAGATTATATTGAAAAACAAACGACCGAAAAAATAACTTTAGGAGGAATATCCGTAGGGTATAACCCCGAAACCAGCCGCTTAATTGTAGTAGGCACTGATAGATTAGATGCTTTTGGAAAAAAATTAGGTTTTAAAGAAGGAGATGAAATCATGATATTTGACAACCGTAAACTAACACTTGACAATATGAGAGAGGTGATGGGAGGATTCTTAGAGCGTGCTAAACCTGGCGATATGCTTACTATAGATGTAACTAGAATGGATAAAAAAGGAAAAGAAAAAATTAAAACACTAAAAGCCAAAGTTAAACCTGTAACCGTTACTGAAACTGATTTTATTATGATAAAAGATAATGCAAATGAGCAAGAACTCATAGCACGTAAAACATGGCTTGGCATAAATTAAGAGAAAATGAATGCTAAAAATAGTATATACTGGAAATGTCAAATCATTGGATGGAGCTTATATACAACAATTAACCTCATATTTTTTAATATTAGTTTTACTACAAATTTTAAGGATAATCTTACTTTTATTTTATGGTTACCTTTAGGAATAGGAATTACTCATGCCTATCGCCATTTTATCGTCAAGTTTCACTTCTTGAAAACACCTTTACTCTCTCAAAGCTTAATCATCTTGGTGTCTTCTATTTTGATGGCAATTATTTTCTTTATTGTCAATATGGGACTTGTAAAAGTATTAGGCATTGCCGAAGACTCTTTTAATTTACTAGCTGCCACATCAAAAGTATTAAGTTTGGTACTCATATTTTTTGTGTGGTCAATAATCTATTTTGGATTTCATTTTTTTGATAATTATAAAAAAACAGAAATTCTTAATTTACGCTTAGAGGCTAACTCAAAAGAAATTGAATTAAATCAATTAAAAGCACAACTCAATCCTCATTTTATGTTTAATAGCATGAACAGTATTAGAGCATTAATAGATGAAAATCCACAGAAAGCGAAACAAGCTATTACTCAATTATCAACCATTTTAAGACATACTTTAATGATGCATAAACATAAATTTATTCCCTTAGAAGATGAGATGAATTTAGTGAAAGATTATTTAGAATTAGAACACATCCGATTTGAGGAACGTTTAAAATACAACATCAATATAGATGACGAAACTAAAACTTTACAAATTCCACCTATGATGATACAAACTCTTGTGGAAAATGCGATAAAACACGGCATTAGCAAATTACCAAAAGGAGGTGAAATAACCATTGATGCAAGAAAAATAAATACAGAA
>JADLER010000044.1 GCA_020846025.1 Bacteroidia bacterium
CTATTGACATTTTTATGAATTACAAATATAAATAGCATTTGGGTATAAATGGCACGGAAAGGCAAACGCTTAATCCACGCTACATTTCCGCGCCAACATCATAAGAGTAATATCCGCGCGAACGGGTTATGTCGTTATAAGTTATTTAGCATAAGCAGTTGCTCTTACTTCGCGAATTACAGTAACTTTAACTTGCCCAGGATATGTCATTTCGGTTTGTATTTTTTGTGATATATCAAATGCTAGTTGTTCTGATTTTTTATCATCAACTTTTTCTGCTGACACTAATACACGTACTTCGCGCCCTGCTTGTATAGCATAGGTTTTCTCAACTCCTTCGTAAGATAAAGCGAGTGCTTCTAAGTCTTTTAAGCGTTTCATATATTGTTCTGCTACTTCACGACGTGCGCCAGGTCGAGCACCGCTTATAGCATCGCATACCTGTATAATTGGAGCATATAAGCTCGTCATTTCAATTTCATCGTGGTGAGCACCTATGGCATTACATACTTCGCCTTTTTCTTTATATTTTTCGGCTAGTTTCATACCTAATATAGCGTGTGGTAATTCAGGTTCTTCATCTGGTACTTTTCCTATATCGTGCAATAATCCTGCACGTTTAGCAATTTTAGGATTTAAGCCCATTTCGCTAGCCATTATAGCGCATAAGTTGGCTACTTCGCGACTGTGTTGTAATAAGTTTTGCCCGTATGAAGAACGGTATTTCATACGACCTACCATACGTATTAGTTCGGGGTGTAAGCCATGTATACCCAAATCAATGCAAGTACGTTTACCAGTTTCTAAAATTTCTTCATCAATCATCTTTTTGGTTTTTTCAACCACTTCTTCAATACGAGCTGGGTGTATTCTACCATCGGTTACTAATTGATGTAAAGATAATCGGCAAATCTCACGACGAATAGAATCAAAGCAAGATAAAGTAATAGCATCCGGTGTATCATCTACAATAATTTCTACGCCAGTAGCTGCTTCTAAAGCACGTATATTACGTCCTTCTCTTCCAATAATGCGTCCTTTCATTTCGTCATTTTCGATATGAAAAACAGATACCGAATTTTCAATGGCAGTTTCAGTTGCAAGGCGTTGTACAGATTGTATGATGATTTTCTTAGCTTCTTTATTAGCATTTATTTTAGCTTCGTCCATTACATCTTTTATGTATGCCATAGCTTCTGTTTTAGCTTCGGCTTTTACGCTTTCTATCAGTTGCGCTTTGGCTTCATCGGCGCTTAATCCCGATACTTTTTCTAGCATTTCTATTTGTCTTCTGTGCGATTTTTCAATTTCCTCGCTTTTCTTCTTATACAATTCAACTTGGGTATTCAGTTGTTGTTTTTGATTTTCTAGTTCTTTATCTTTTTTGTTGTACTCCTCTATTTTTTTAGAGAGTTCGGCATCACGCTGTTTTGATTTGTTTTCTGCTACTGAGAGTTGTTGGTTTTTTTCGTTTACCGATTTGTCGTGTTCGGCTTTTAGTTGTAAAAATTTTTCTTTGGCCTGAAGTATTTTTTCTTGTTTTAAGGCTTCAGCTTTTACTTCAGCTTCTTTAATAAGGGTTTCTTTTTGTAGGGCGGTAGATTTATTTAGTTTAGAATTGGCAATAATAAAGCCAGCCACTACACCCGCAATAAGTGCTACTGCAATTAATATGATAGCTAATACGTCGTTCATAATTTTAAATTTACTGTTGTGTTGCACTTTAAGTTTTATTTAACACAGCCCAAGGCAACTATTCGGGTTGTATTAAAAACAAACGCACAAACTCTTGAAATAAAAAATTCAAAAATTTGTGCGTTAATTGGTCTTTAATTATAAGACTATAATGCTTTTACTCCTTAGTATCTTCGATGTTTAATTTATGCTGATTAAGCATTTGTTCTACATCATTCAACACTTCTTTTAGAGTGCTTAACTCTTTTTCGGCTTGTTGTTTTTCTTTATGCAACTGGCTCACCAGCTGTAAAGTAACCATTGCCAAAATGTCTTTTTTATCTTTTACTCCGTAGTTTTTTTCAAACTCCGAAATTTTCTGATTAATTAATTCAACCGCTTGTTTAACGTTTTTCTCATCATCACTTTTAATTTTCAGCGTATAAATTCCGCCGGCAATTTCAACTTGTATGCTTACGTTGCTCATTAAACAAAGCTTTTTTTATTAAGCACTCAAAAGAGCTATACATTTATCAATTTCACGCACCAACTCGTTTATTTGTTTTTTCATGGCAGTTTTTTCCGAACCAACATTACTCGAACTTCCGGCTAAGATAACATTTTTTCTATGATTATCCAATTCGGTTACGTCAATATTCTGAGAATCAACCTGTTGTGAAATTCCAGTAATGGTTTCGTTCATTTTTAGTAACTGAATAGCCATTTCTTCTTTCTCGTTTAGTAAGGTTAAACGCTCATCGCTTAACATATCAATTTGTTTAAATAATTTATCAACAAAGGCATCTTGCTCATCAGCTTTAGTAGCCGATTTTAAGTTAGCAATTTCATTTTCGTAACCAGCAATGGTTTCATTCAATCGTTCTATTTGAGCATTTAACGATTCGGTTGTAGAACTAAATGCACGTACTTGATTTTCTAGTTCTTTATTACTAGCTTGTAACACATCAAATTCATTTTGTAAATCGCTGGTTTGTTGGCTTGATGCTGTAACCGCGCTTAATTCGCCACGAACCGAGTTGAGTTCTGATTTTAGAAGTTCAATTTCGGTTTGTAGAGCCATATTATTAGCCGATAAATTCGTTATTTCATAATTCTTCGCATTTAAAGTTTCTTTTAAATCGGCTGTTTTTCCTTCAACACTATTTTGTAGTTCAGATAATTCGCTTTTAATTAATTCTAATTCAGCTTCTGTAGCTTCTAGTTTATCGCTTACAGCATCTATTTCGGTAATTAAGCTCGTGTTTTCTGCTAATAGCTTATTAAATTCAACTTCTTTAGTTTGTAACTGTTGTGAGTGCGTTACCTCTAATTCATTTTTAAAATCCTCGAACGATGCTTGCTCTTGAGATAAGGTGCTGTTTAAGGTATTAAATTTAGTTTCTAACTCAGTATATTCTGTATTTAATTGAGATAATTCCGATGATTGACCTTCGTTTTTAACTTGTAACTCTGAAATAGTGTTATTTCTTTGAGAAATTTCGCCTTCAAGTTCAGTAATTTTTTTATTTAAGCTACTTACTTGTTCATCAGCGCTTGCCAGCTGCGATGTTTTAAACTGATCGTATTCGGTACTTAATGTATTATAAAGTTCTAATTGTTTTACTATCTCATCTGTTTTAACTTGAATACTCAAATTTAAATTTTCAATTTGTGTGTTTTGAGCATCGATGTGATATACCATCTCTTTAATTTTTTCTTTAAAGTGCTCGTTCTCTACCACTAATTTGCTATTATCGTCGGATAGTTTAGAGTTTTGCGTATTGGCATGTAAAACGGTGTTACTTAATTTTTCTTCGTACTCGGCTTTTACTTTTTCAATCGCTAATGATAATTCAGTTTCAAAGGCTAATTGTTTTTGTTCAGAATCTCCATGCAGTGAGTTTATTTTGTGATCATAAAATGCGGTTAATTCGGCTTTCTCGCTAGAGTAGGCGCCACTTAATGATGAAATTTGGTTTTCGTAAGAAGCTTTTAACTCATCGCGCTCATTGTTCCATTGATGTGTTAAACCACTTATTTTTAACTCGTAATCATTTTTAATTTGTGTCATGCTTTCAGCATTAGCTGAAGTTAAAGATGATATACTTTCATGCGACTCTTGTTTTAAAGTTTCAATTTGTTGGTTAAATTCAGCAGTTAAACTTTCAATTTTGGATTCGTAAGTCGCAATAGTTTCTTGTTGTGATGTTTGATAAGAGTTTGTTAGTTCAGTAATTTTAGCTTCTAATTCAGTACGAAGCCCTGTTTGTTGATAAGAAGTATTAGATTTTAATTCGGAAATTTGATTTTCGTAATTGGCTTTAAGTGATTGAATTTGATTTTCAGCCTCAGAATTTACATCCGCTATTTTTAATTCATACTCCGATGCAATGGTTGAAAGTTGTGCATTCAACTCATCAATTTGAGATAACAATCGGCTAATTTCATTTTGTTTATCTTGCAATTGATCGTGAAATGTATTTCTCAATTCTTTAAACGAACTCACTTCGTTTTTATAATTGATGTTATCACGTTCCATTACTTCCAACTTGGTGTTAAGCACGTCAATAGACACTTGTAAACGCTTACAATCTTCATCACGCTCAATGAGTTGATTACGATAATCGCACAACGAACGTTTGATTTCATTGTATTCTTTTCTTAGCGCTAAATCACTATCTAACACTTGTTGTAATTCAGTTTTTATGTTTTCTGCATTCATGCTCAATAAACAGTTTGTTGTTGGTTAAAAATAGATGTTAGTCGAACTTAAAATATATACTTGTGTAACTTTACATCAACAAGTCATTGTTAATTAAGTCATTATAATTTTTAAGCCCATGTTCTTTTCGTTTACTACCTCTCTTAGCCTATGTTTTATATTATGTTCAAGTTTTTTGTTTGGTCAATCATTAAAACCTTCGTTTATTTTACCACTCGATAGAGAGCCCATTGTTACAGGCAATTACGGTGAATTACGCCCTACTCATTTTCATGCGGGCATTGATTTTAGAACCGACCAAATACAAAATTTACCAATTAAAAGTGTGGCAGATGGTTACATTTCACGCATTAAAATAAGTCGAGGAGGATATGGAAATGTATTGTATATAACCCATGCCAATGGTTATGTAACGGTGTATGCTCATCAAAAAAAATTTGCTGATAAAATAGATACATACATTAAGGAAGTTCAAATTACTCAACAAAAAAATGAAATTGAGGTGTATCCTGAAAAAAACGTATTAGTGGTAAAACAAGGCGAAGTAATTGGTTTTACAGGTAATTCAGGAAGCTCATCAGGGCCACATTTGCACTTTGAGATAAGAGACGAAAAATCGGAAGTTCCTTTAAACCCTTTATTGTTTTATACTATTAAAGATGATGTAAAACCAGAATTGAATCAGCTTGCAATTTATAATGTCGCCGACACTTTACAAGAAAATCTTTATTCGGTTTTACCTATTAAAAATACAAAAGGTGCATTAGCGCTCTCGCAACCAACACTAACGCTTCCTTTCAATGCCATTGCTTTAGGATTTTCTGGTTTTGATATGGCTAACGGAACAATGAATAAAAATAACATCTACGAAGTCAAAATTTATTTAGATAACAAGTTAATTTATCACCATCAACTCAATCACATTAGTTTTGATGATACTCGATATGTTAATGTGTTTAGCGAACGAATTAAATACAACAAAATTCAAAAATGTTTTACACCTTCTTGTTACCAAATATCCATTTACAAAACCATTTTACAAGGTGGTAAAATATATTTAAACGACACATTAACTCATCAAATTAACTTAGTAGTTGCTGATGAAAAAGGAAATAGCAACTATTTGAATTTTTATATTAAAACAAATAACTTACAATATTATTCTACTAAAAAACCTCTAATTAATGTAACTTGTGATAAAGACACCCTACTTAAAAAAGAATTTGTAGAGACATTATTTAAAAAAGGAACATTTAGTAAACCTTGCTTTATAGCATCGTATATTAATAAATTAGGGCATGTTGTAGTTGGTTCGGCCAACGATCAATTACTAAAACCAGCTACAATTTCAATAAAAGTTGCACAACCTGTTATTGGTAAAGAATCACGAATGGTGATGATGCTTGATAACCGATGCGTTGGAGGAACATACAGTAATGGTTGGTTAAAAGCAGAAACCAAATCGTTGGGTGCTTTTAGTATATCTTACGATACGATTGCTCCTACAATTTTGCTAAAAGCTAAGAATAGAGGAAATCTATCCCATCATCAAACTTTAATTTTTAAAGTAGGTGATAACCTGAGTGGAATAAATGATTACCATTTATATATAAACAATGTGTGGACAATTGTAGAGTATGATTCTAAAACAGGACTTATTACATATAACTTTAATAACAGTACTCGCGGAGAATTACTAATTAAACTAATACTAAGCGACAATGCAGGAAATATAAACACGCTTGAATTTAAAACCGAAAGGTAATTTAATTCGGATTACATATTAGAGTTCTACTATATCTTGAAATTACCTTGTTCATAAGCGTTGCTCGATTATTTTTATGAAACGATTATATTACCCAAAATAAAAAACCCTTGCAGTGCAAGGGTTTTAGAGTGTTTAAGTAGCCCGTACGGGAATCGAACCCGTGTTTCATCCGTGAAAGGGATGCGTCCTAACCCCTAGACGAACGGGCCATTATTTAAAATGGAGTGCAAATTTACAATTATTTTTATTTCTAGCAAAAAAATTAATGCCAATTCACGAAAATCTTTTTTGTCTTAAGGCCTCTATCCTTCTTACAATTACAAATTGTAAAATACATGCTAATATAATACTAGTAAGCAGTGTAGCATAACCATAATAAGACATCCATTGTGTATGTTTAAAAAAATAAGCCCTTAATATACTTACCACTAAATGATGACTGATGTATAAAGTAAAAGATAATTCGCCTATTGCACGATCAATCTTAGAATTTTTAAACGCAGAAAAAATATAAGGCATTGATAATGAAATTATTACAAAGAATATAGAATATTTTATACTATCCATTATTGGTATTTCTTCAATAAAGAGAATACCTAATATGCTTATCATTAACAAGGTGTAGCCCATATATTTAGAGGAATTTAGTAACCAATTTCTCTTGTAAAATTGATAAGCTACACTTCCAGCTAAAAAAAACGGCAACTCAAAGGGGAAAAAACGATAGGTCCACGGATCAAAACATAAATAGTGAAATTGACTAAAATACCATTTTAATAAAATACCAAGTAAAATAATCAGTATTTGATTTCTTAATTGAAGCCTTACTAAAAATGGAGCGATGATATAAAACAGACATTCTATACTAATTGACCAAGATTGAGGTAAAAACAAATATTGAAAAGCTGTATGCTTATAAGATAAAACTTGCTTGGTAAACTCTAGTTGACATAATTCATCAATTCTTAAAAAATAAAACCAATCTTGTCCTATAACAAGTACGTTTTCTATTAAAAAATAGGCAACTGTGTAGGGCGATAAACATGTTCCATATTGAAGATACCTAGCTAAATAATAAGGCGTATTAAATAACCAGAAGCCAATTAAACTAAGTAATAATGCCAATAAAAGTACTATCCAATATGTTGGGAAAATACGATAAAAGCGACTCCATAAAAATCGTTTGTAATATCCTTCTCCTACATACTTTTCGTTTAAAATTAAAGCCATGTAAAAACCCGAAATAATATAAAAACTTTCTACGGCTACTTGTCCGCCACACAAGCGTAAACCAAAAATCTTGTAAGAATGATAAACAACAACGGCAATGGCTAATATTGTGCGAAAAATTCCCAAAGAATAAAATGTATTATTCTACTTTATTCATAATTTCTTTAGCTGCTTCTACTACTTTTTTTTGGGCTTCGATTTCAGATTTCTTTTTTGCTTGAGCTTCTTCGTTTTTAGCGATGTTATCTTCTGCCGATTTAATTTTAGACTTATAACCATCAATATCAGATTTTAAGCTTTTGTTTTCTTTCTCTAAATCTTTTTGATTATCTTCTAGCTTACCTAAATTTTTTTCTTGTTCTTTTAATTTATCTCCTAATGATTCTTTAGTAGTTTTTACAGCAAAATCTTTTATCATTGCTTTAGCACTTTTGTGTTTATCGCCATCAGCACCTGTTAAATAAGCGCCACCAAGGTTAAAGGCTACATGCATCTGAACGGTTTTGGCTTCTTTGTTTTCTTCAAAAGTAGTATAAATGTCCACTGGATTATTTCCCCAATCTTTTATCAAAACATTATCGGCAAATAATTCACCTTTTTCTGACTTTACTTTTTCGGTTTTAAAATCTTTTAAAAAGCTTTTCCATTTGCTTTCCACATCACTTTTAGAGGTTTCATAAATTGTTACAGAATAAGCATTATGGCTACCATCAGAAAATTTCTGTGAGCCATCATTTACTGAGATTTTTTGTGCTTTTACTTGTAATACTATAGCTAAAACAGCTATTAAAGAAAACGATTTTTTCATAGTTCATTAATTTTAAATGCCGTTTAAAGATATTTAAAAAACAATGAAATTCAGTAAAATGTGCTTAAAAAATTAGTTTATTGCCTTAGCATTAAAATTAGTCATAATCAGTTCTTCTAAAGTATAGCGCTTATCACCTACAAATCCTACAATCCAAGCATCATGTTGTCCTTTTGCAATCATCTTTTGACGTGCTTGTTCTGCTTCTTTAATAGTTTTAAAACTTAACATGGTAAATCTAGTGATCCCGTCAGGATAACCTTTTTCTTCAGGTTTACCGATGCTCGACAAATGAGTATATTTATAGTTCTCAGGATGACGATAAGCTGCTACCTGTACTTTAAATTCCATACCATCTACACATATATTACCA
>JADLER010000045.1 GCA_020846025.1 Bacteroidia bacterium
AAATATTATGGCTAACTGAGTCAAGGCAACCAAATTCTGATGTTACTTTAAGTTTAATAGTTTTAGATGTTGCATTTGCAAAAGTATGTAAAGGATTTACTGCTGTTGATATTCCGCCATCTCCAAAGTTCCAATAATATCCCATGTTTCCTACTTTTATAGTAGAACCATTAGTAAATTTAATATCAACTTTATCACAAATTACTGATGGATAGCTAAATTTAGCGCTTGGAGTAGAAAATTGATTAGCATTTTTAGTTAATTCTGCTGAACATCCATTTGCTGTTGCTCGCAATTTTACTTTATATCCTCCAGGATTTGAATATGTCCATTTTGGCTCTTTAGCTGTACTGTTGTCAACATTTGAAAGAGGATCACCAAAATCCCAAACGTAAGTAATTGTACCGGGTATTGGTAGTGAAGTATTGTTAGTAAAACTAACTGGTACATTTTCACAAGCGTTCAATACTTTGAAATCTATTGATGGAACGGGAGTTACTGTTATTGAATTAGTATATTTTACAGTGAATTTAGGAAAAGCTGAATTGTAGGCAATTAACTCAACCATATATATACCATAGCTTGTATAATCATAAACCGGGTCTATTATTGTTGATGTATCTCCAGGATCGCTTGGGTTATTGAATTTCCATCTGTAAAGTGGTGTTCCTTTTAAAAGTTTAGATGTATTATTAAATACTGCTACATCTCCCAAACATACATTTGATGCTGTAAATGAAGTTTGAGGAATATGTGGAATATAAATCCAACGACCAAATGAAGAGTCGCAATTTGTATTAAGATTTTTAACAAATAGATTTAAATAAATCAAACTATCAATATATGAACTTGATGGGTCAAATTCAAGTGTAGCATTATTACCTCCAGATGGAGCAGTATAAACGGGTCCGGTAACAGTTGTTCCGTTTTTTGTTTTAAAACTTGTACCTGAAATAGTCCATTTTGATCCATAATTTGAATTTGTATAACCTGTGGTTGTATTAGGAGCTATTTCATATTTCACTTTTAATCCTGGTATTGTAGCATCAGGATTAAGTATATTACCTCCGGATTTTCCGGGTCTGAAATATCCTGGGAAAGTTGAACTTTCAACCATTTCAAATCCTGCAGGTGAAGGAGTAACATTCACATTGCGTGACAAACTATTGTTTGTTAAATCGTCATCACTTCCGTCTAATTCTACTATTATTGTATTAACGCCTGAACCATTAAATTCTGCAATAACCTGAAATGTATAAACTACGGTATCATTAGGGCTTATTTTTGGTACAGTTCCTTTTACGGGTAATTTTCCTGTAACAGTATATTTTACAGGTACATTCTTCAATGTATCGTTTGTAAGATTTTTGAATGTAACGGTTACTGCTTCTTTATATCCTCCACATACATTTATACCATTAAAGTTAAATCTTGTCAAAGCCACGTCAACAAAATATTCAAGTGCTCCTATATCAGGTGTAGTAGCATTTCTTGTTACTCCGGCATAGTCTGTAGTAAAACCAGTAACTGGCACACCTTTATTTACAAAGTTAAAAGATGATGGTTTAAAATCTTGATTTGGAATATCTTTAAATTTTGGGTTTTGGTTTACACCATTTGCATCTGCAAAATTATTTTTATAGTCATTAAAGCTATTTGAAGATGTTCCGTTTCTCATACCAAAAGTATATGTTGAGCCTAATCCTGCATCCCATAAGTTATTATTTGAAAATGTCCCGGTACTGTAATAATCGTATATACCATAAGTAGTTCCTCCGTTATCAAAACTTACAATACTATTATTATGTATTTTTCCATCTACATAATATATATACATATTGTACTTATAACCTGAAACTGTTCCTGATGTGTAACCAGATGTGTGTATAGTATTATAACATACATCCACAGGCATATTATTAGAATATGCGTAGCAATATATACCATATCCATAATTGTTCAATTGAAGATCAACTATATTATTACTTATTGATGCTCTTTTTGTGAAATTTTGATTGTAATAACAATATGCATATATTCCATAGCCCGAACCTGCGCTTTTTAGTCTTACATAGTTTGATTCTATAGCATGTGATTTAAAATATGTCATATAATATGCACCAAAGCTATATAATCCATAAGAATAACTTGTATTTGTACATTCTATATCAATAAAATTATTTGAAATATTATAGTTACCAGAAATCTGACTTTGGTAGCCATAAAGATATAAACCAAAAGATGATGAAGATCTGTTTTTAAATACTATTTTATTCCTTAAAATATTTATATCACTGCTACCTACACCATAATATGCATAATGATATATACCATACATAGTTGAACTTACGTATGAACTTAAATCGTGAATATAGTTATCAGTAATTGTGTAATCACCACCTTTGTAATAACAATAATTATACATGCCATACATTACGTTAGTATATGAACTTGTAGCATCATTAAAAATTTCGTTTCCTGTTATTGTTTGTTGAATTCCGTAATAAGTCCAAATACCGTAGTAACGAAAATCGTTTAATGAATTATTAGAAATAGTGTTTTTTCTAACTGTAGTTCCACTAGATTGATCTGCTATTGTAATACCATAATATGGACCTCCGCTGGTTACAGAACTCATTTTGTTTTTTGTAAAAGTGTTATCCATCCCTGCATTGCCATAGGTTGTCATATTAGAGGTCCCTTGAGTTAGTGCAATATAAGCATTATTTTGAGAAGTACCTGTCATATTGGGCATTCTTAAATTGCAATTAGAAATTGTGTTACTTCTTGCATCATTATACAAGTGAACACAACGTCCGTCAGAAGAACTGTTTGCTAAAATTACCAGATTGTCAATAGTTACATAATCTGCTCCATTTAGCAGTAATGTAGCATTGTTTGACGAAGAAGAAGCAGAGTACTGCAAAGTTTCGCCATTACCGTTTACAGTAATTGTGTTTGTAGATGAAACACCTGTAATCTGATAAACAACAACCTGCTCGGTATAAGGACCAGAACCTGAAACTACATTAATAACAACAGCCCCTGAAACTCCTGAACCATTAGATGTGCCGCCGTCAGAACGGCTGCCGTTGTACATATCGCCAAATATAGCCGATAGCGATTTGTAGTTTGTTGATGATGCCGCTGCTCCTGCATTAACGGTATATGTACCGCTTAGTGAAGCAAAACTCAAACATGAAATCAGCATTAGTGATGCCAATAAGACTGATTTAGTGTTTTTTAGAATAAATTTTTTGTAAAGTATTTTCATATTATAACATTAGTAGATGGCAAATATAGAAAATGATATATATTTTTAAAAAATTAATATGAAATAATTTTATTTTTTTACTTAAAAGAAACATTTTTAGATTGAAAAAAAAAGTAGCCTTCACTTAATGATGAAGGCTACTTTAATATATGTTAAATAAAAATTTACTTATTGATTGTAACTTTTTGTGTTGAAGTTAATCCTCCGTTTGTTACTTTTACTAAATACACTCCATTTGCTTCATTCAAATCAATACTGTAAACTGATTTTAATGAACTGGTTTGTATTGTTTTTACAACTTCGCCAAGTAAATTATAAATTGAAATTGCTATATCTGCTTTAGGATCTTCTACGGTTATTGTAAAGTTTCCTTTATTTGGATTTGGATAGATTTTTACTCCACTGAGTTTTGTTATCTTATCTACACTTCCGGTAAT
>JADLER010000046.1 GCA_020846025.1 Bacteroidia bacterium
AAGAAAAGTAAATAATTTAAATAATTAGTATTTGCAAAATTACTTACAATCACGTACTTTTTTTGTGGGAAATCATTTAACCTTCGCTGATCTTTTCATGTTTACACAATTGTACGACAACATCGTGTAGATGACAGATGAGCAAAAGAATCAATATAATAATTTATTTAGATGGTATAAGCATATCCAAAACCTTCCTGAAGTTAAATCTTTCTTAGAGAGTCAAAATAGACTATTTGTATCAGATCCTGACCAGAAACTTTCATTTTTAGATGTCAAGAAAAAGAAAAAGAAAGGAGAATGATACAATGATAAATATTTCTTGTAAGCTATATTTAACCATTTTTAAATATAAAAAACTCCATAAATAAAAAGAACAAAAACATTTGATTAAAATGAATATGATGGATTATATTGTCTATGATCAGTTTTATTTAAGGTAAGCACTAACGTTAGCTCTGTCAGCTTCAGAGGCGAGACCGGCAAAGGACATTTTGTTACCAGGAATATGCTTTCCAGGGTTGGCAAGATAAAGGAACAAATGTTTATCGCTCCAAGTAATACCGCATCCTTTCATGGCTTTGCTGTAAGGGAAATTGGTTCTTTCACCAGCGACAGTTCCCAAGAGAGAACCGAGAGTTGGTGCAGCAGCATTTTTGCTATCACCCTATGGTTACTAAAAAATTTTACGGACATGGCATGGCATGTTGCGCAAAGTTCGTCAAAGGTAGCTTTACCAGCTTTTGAGTCTCCTTCTGGAACATTCACGTCTGGTTCTTTTGTTTACTTCTTCTTCTTTCCTCCCATAAATAAAAAATATATACATTCAACTTATTGATTTAACAATTTCAATATTTAACATATTAAACTACCATTAAAACCCATCGTTAGTCATTTTATTTACTCTTTTTTTCATAATTTAAACATACATTAGTTGTCAGTTTATTTATCTTTATTTTAATAATTTCGTGAATCTATTTAAACAATAATAAGAATAAGAAGAATAAATAAAAACAAAAATAGTCTTTTTTTTCATTTTGACCACTTAACAATTAATACTATCCCCAAAATTACCACGACCACTAACAATAAGGCAATCATCCGACAAGCACATTTGCTTTTTTTTTGTCTTTAATCGACCTAAATTAAAATAATTATACTCTTCCTAAAGTCTAATCAGCTTTTTTGACATGCACAACGCTTTATTGTATATTGTAATCAATTCGATCCAATAAAGATCCTTGCACAATAACTAAATTGTTGAGTTATTTGTAAAGTTCATTAAGCTAATGGACTGATTGGACTATCTTAAGTATTTATTCATTCCTCTATTGGCTCACCTTGAGTTCTAGCTATAATTGTTGTTAGTCATCCAAATCATCTTCAAAAAAATCTTGATCGTATGCCTTCTCAGCTGCTAGTTCTAAAAAAGAAACTTTTGTTGATTTTTCTAGGTTTTGACGCTGTTCGATAAATGCTTTCTGTTGTCCTCTCAATTATTTTGTTTTTTATTGAATCGATACTGCCAAACTAACACACACATTATTTCGTGCTAAGTAATTTTTAAATTTACTTTTTTTATCAGTATCAGATTCAGAATGTGAATCCTATTTTTTAATTTGTTATAAAATTTTTTAGCATTGCTTTATTTTCTACTTTAATAGATTAATACTTTTGTTGCTAAACTTGTTAAATCATAAATTTTTCTTTCGGCTTCTTTCTCTTAATTGACTTTGACTGAACTTAATCTCCGACTTTGTTCTGTTAGGATTTGTTTTTCTGCGTTGTTTGATAATTACTTAAGTCATCAAGTGATCGTATTATTGATAAGCACTCTTGGTACTTATCAACCCATTCGGGGGGCAGAGTTGACATTGTTGGCATTTATACTTACATACCAAACGTTGCTTTTAAAGGCGAAGGAGAATTAGGTGAGTAAATCTAGCCCACTCCTGATAAACTTTCTTTAGCAAATCTGAAGGATGAAAATGCCTGTACCTTGATGCTTTTTTTCTTTTGCCTTATTTATTGAGGATGAGCATTTCCATTTTGTTTCGCATAATGCCCTTTGATTTTTTACTTTTGATCATTGCTCAGATTTGATAATTATATAATACTCATAAATAAAAACAGGAATAAACTGTCACTTATTGATTAACACACTAAAAACATTAAAATAGAAGTACACATAAAAGTTGGTGATTTTATTTAATTTTAATATAATATAAATTTGAGTATAAAGATTTATGACTTGGGCACTCGTGTCAAATAACCCTTGCACGCTGGCAGTGGACACCGCCTGGGTTAATGTGTACTTGGAAGGCAGACGGAAAGGTTTATACACATAAATATTTTTTATGTTTTTCATCTACTTCCTCAGCCAAGTATTACACACCTTCAAATACAAAAATGCTTCGACCCATCGAAACTCAGTACAACATGCATTGATTCCTGCACGTATTTCGTAGATGAATGAGCCAGGACAAGGTAACACTATTAATAACAAAGAACAAAATAAAGATGAGAGGCAAGACTTGCCATGGCACGAAAAAAGGTGGAACCGCAGTTTTTCATTTATGTTTTCTTCGCACGCAGTTGCTCTCGGAATGGTTATTTTATTCAGTCCCTTGTCAGGTGCGCTCGTGGTAGCATATATGCATTTATTAATCTTC
>JADLER010000047.1 GCA_020846025.1 Bacteroidia bacterium
ACCTATGGTTTATTAATAAGGATAAAATACACGTATGTAAAGATTGTGAATTCCGCTACATCTGCACCGATTGTAGAGCTTATATTGAAAACCCGGAAGATATATACAGCAAGCCCTTAAAATGTGGGTATAACCCCTACACGGCAGAGTGGGAAGAATGGAGTACTAACCCACTTAAACAAAAAGCCATTGAATACTATGGCATGCAAGAGTTGGTTAAAAAAGAAAAGTAGTGAGGTGATTTTACTTGGGATATTCTTGTTGTCTAGTTGGGATATAGCAATTGCCCAACAAACCCTTTCGCTTCACGATGCCATTCAGCACGCCCAGCAAAACAGCATCAATGCGCAGCTTAATAACAACAATTACGAAATAGCCAACCAAACCTATCGCTTGCAGCGGGCTCAGCTGTTTCCGCAAGTAAACCTCAATGCCAACTTACCGGTTACAATAGCAGCATCTCTAGTGTAACCCAACCCGATGGAACGATAAAGTTTACAATACTTAGCTTTCAATCGCCTCATTCAATTCTTACATAACTGGTTGTATCAATACCTAAGTATTCAGCAATTTCTTGTTGAGTAATTCCATTTTTTTACGTAAAGTCTCTAAATTTTCTTTTAGGCTCATGCTTTTTATGGATTTGTTTTATTTTGAAATGCAATTAATGGACTTTAATGGCATTAAGTAATGCTACAATTGTCAATAGAAGGATTAGCTGCTGTGAAGCACCGCCCGCTGTCGTGAGACACCACCAACTTTGCTGTGTAATTTAGTGTTATGAACTGTAAACAAATTACTTTATTTTTAAACCATTAAAGTTTTTAGCAGGTTTTGATTTTATAACCGCAATGAGAAAATGAGAAACAATAAAATTAAGTTGCAGTTAAATAAAGAGACAATTGCTAAGCCGAAAAGATTTGCAGACATGTAGATAGTTTTAGGAATTGATGATAGATTTATTAAAATTATGCATATTGTTTACACGGAACTTAATGTTGTTCGTATTAACAATATGCATTTTTTTTACCAATGCAACGCCACTGAATGCGCAGCATAATTTAGTCAAGTTAGATTCTTTGTGTCTTAACAGTTGCAAGAGTAAAAAATATCTATTTATAACTGGTGAACTACATGGTATTGCATCTAATCGTTTTGTCGAAGATATATTCCAAAGAGAATTAATTTTAAAGCATGGTGTTAGAACTATCTTAATTGAGGAGCCATATACTAATGCTTATTTAATAAACAAATACCTCTCAAGTGGTGATACTACATTTCTAAACATGTATACATCAGACTACCCTCAAAAATTTAAAGAAGTACGTGAAAGTATTATAAACCTTTACAACATAAATATGGAGCTATCTGAACGAGATAAAATTCAGGTATTCGGGATAGATATTTGGGAAAATGTAGATTCACCATTTGTAAAAAATCTGTTTAAATTATTGTTGAAAAAAGAAGTTTTTAGTGATGAATTGAAAAAAGATTTGACATCAATAATTGAACACCCTCAATTTCCAAACAACATTTTTAAAATAGATAGTGTACTTATAAAATATAAATTCACTGATTACACAAATGATTTTAGTAATATAATTAAGTCTTACGGAAAATGGTTAAAAAATAGCGATACCAAAATTTTGACAGGTTTAATAAGGCAAAAATATTTGTACGATAACATTGTTGCAAAGAAAGAGTACTTCAAAGGTAATGTTTATACAAATTTTGGATATGGACACATTGACATCGGACAGAAGAGCACAGCCTATTTTTTAAAGAATGATACATCTTTCAAGTATAAAATTATTGTATTTTATCCATATTATTACAATTGTACTAATTTACCATGGATTCCAATAAAAAAAAGTATGGGATACAATAAATTGTATTTGAAACGATTTGTGAAGAAGAGTAAAGTAAAAAATGGAGTTTATCTTCATCAACGAAATGGGAAAAATTACATTATCCATATTGGGCAAAAAGGAATGCATGAAATACAGTAAGTTAACTAATACAATATTATATAATTGGAAACTTCAAGACACACACTCGATAGCATTTGTGAATCAATAGTTGAGCAAACAGAAATAGATTTTAGAAAATATAACTCAGAATTTCCAAATAGAACGGTTCCTTACGAATTGCCCAGTGAGGTAAAACAAAAAATCTTAAACTTGATGAAGTTAGCTGATTTAAATTGCGCTTCATTAGATCTAATTCTTGATGAACAATTAAACCATATATTTCTCGAAATTAATCCAGTTGGTCAGTTTGGAATGACATCAAGACCATGTAATTATTATCTTGAAAAAGTCATTGCAAATACTCTAATTCAAACTACATGATATTACGATTAAATATATTGCTAATGTGCCTTATATTCAAGGTAAATGCCCAATCATACTCATCATATTCAAAGGGTGATAGTTTAATGGAAATAGGCAAATATGAAGATGCCATTAAAGAATATAAAACTATTCTTACACAAGAAAATATACGGTTTAAAAATACATACTATTACAACCTCGCTTGTGCTTATTCTTTATCAAATCAAATTGACTCTGCAATTAGTATATTAAATACGATTTCAGCTCTGACGCAATCAGCCGAATTTATTTTTGACTCAGATCTAAATAATCTACATAATCATAAAAATTGGGATGTTCTTAAGAAAAAATACATGGAATACTTTTTTGAAACAAATAAAAACATTAAAGAACTAAATATAGCTTATAATCTCTCACTAATGAAAGAGGAGGGTCAGGCAATCAGGTCTAGATGGAATAAAAATATCAAGGAAAGGGAATTGGTTTACACACAATGGGCATTTATTGATAGTGCTAATACTGCAAAATTAGTCGAAATTATAGAAAAAATAGGTTGGCCAGACACCTCAAAGGTAGGTAGAAAAGGTGCATATAATGCATTTTTGATTTTACAGCATTCTAGTCTTAGTATTCAAAAGAAATATTTAGACTCACTAAAAAAATCCGTAGCGGAAAATAAAGCTTCACCTATTCATCTGGCATATATTGAGGATCGTATTCTACAACAGGATAATATGCCTCAAATTTATGGAACACAAATAGATATTTCATGCGGTAATCCTGAGCCCTTTCCGGTGGTTGACCCCAAAAATCTTAACAACAGGAGAAAAAGTATCGGTCTTGAACCGATAGAAGAGTATCTAAAATCGTTTAGCCCTCAATTAAAATAGCTGACTATATGAACAATTTCGATGATTATGTCAAAGACAATAAAGAGTCATTACCATTTGCCTTTTCATTCTACAAATGTAATGGTTCAGAGAAAACTTTTCAACCTCCTCTTTTTGATATTGTAACAGTGGACAGATATAACACTGATAATTACATTGTATATGGTTTTTACAGACCAATTTCAAAAATAATATTACCGCATGAAGTCCTCTAATTTTTTTATACTTCACTCAAATTGCATACCAATAAAAGGAAGCAAAAGAGCCCTAATTTTCGACTTACAGAGAAATAAATTTAAGTTTATTCCTCTAGATTTATTTGATATTCTTGACTCAGAAAACAGATCAATAGACTTCAATAGAATTATAGAAAATCAAGTAGATGATGATTCAAAAGAAATTATAATCGAATATTTCGACTTTCTAAAAGAGCAGGACTTTGGTTTTTGGAGTTTACACAATCTAGAACATCTATTTCCTAAACTTTCTAAAGAATGGGATGTGCCATCAATAATAAGTAATGCAATAATAGACCTTAATACTCTCAATTTATCATATTTCTCAAAGATAATTAACCAATTAGTTGATTTAAATTGTCTTGACTTTCAAGTCAGATTCTTCACTGAGTTGAATTTAAACTCATTAAAATCTATTCTTACCCAATTAGAAAATTCTAAAATTAAGTCCATCGAAATTTTCTTTAAATGGTATAACGATATTAATTTAGATTTATTAAATTCAGTTGTCGAAAAAAACAAACGAGTAAAAGCGTTATTTATATACAATGCTCCTAAACAATTAAAAAGTATATATAAAAGCTCATTGGTAGGGCACATCATTTTTCTTAGTAGTCCAAATTTGAATGTTACAGATTGTGGTAATATATCACCAAGTTATTTTGCCATCAATAATGAAACTTACACAGAATCTCAGCAACACAACACTTGCTTAAACCGGAAAATAAGTATTGACGTAAACGGGGAAATAAAGAACTGTCCGAGCATGACCAAAAGTTATGGCAATATAAAAGATACCACCTTAGCAGAAGCGATAGAAA
>JADLER010000048.1 GCA_020846025.1 Bacteroidia bacterium
ATTGCATCACTAAACTTCAAATACTTAATATCCAATACGCATTCAATTAGATTTTCGTATGCTCAAGGGTTTCGAGCGCCATCACTTAAAGAACTCTATCTCGATTTTGTAGATATAAATCATAACATAGTTGGTAATACCGATTTAATGCCCGAAAAATCACACAATTTTACAGCCGTTATGAGTTATGCCTCTATAAAAAAGAATTCGGTTTGGAAAACCGACAATACAATTTTCTTTAATTACATACAAAATCTCATCACATTGGGCTTAACCTCTCCAGCAAAATACAGCTACATAAATATTGGGACTTACAAAACAATGGGAATACAAATAAACTCCGAACGCTCATGGGAAAACTTTAAAGTAACAGTAGGAGCATCATATATCGGGCAGTATAATCAGCTTTCGGAGCAATATCACATAAATAAATTTTCATATTCACCCGAAGCAAGGGCAAACATGGCATATACCATCCAAAAAACAAAAACAACATTTAATGTGTTTTACAAATATTCCGGAGCAACTTTTGGTTATTCTATCGATGCAAACAAAAATATTCTACAAACAAAAATTGGCAACTATAACATGATGGATGCAAATGTTAATCAGAATTTTTGTGCAGGTAAATTTCTTGTAGGCGTTGGCTGTAAAAATTTGTTCAACATTACTAATGTATTTTCTAATGCCAGTACAGGTGTTCATTCATCAGGTACAACATCAGTGCCAATGGCAACAGGTAGGTTATTCTTTATCAAAGTAGAATTCAACTTTAGAAGTAAAAAATGAAACTAAAACTATTATTTAATCTCATTATTCTTTGCAGTATTGCTCTTTGTAGCTGCGAGAAAGAAGAATTGCCTGTTAAGGCATACAACAGAGGAAATGTAACTACTATGACAGTTGATATGGGTAGTAACTACAAATACCAATTATACTACTCGTTAAACAATAATAAAATAGTATCCTCCAATTTAAAAACCGATTGGGATATTGCATTTGCTTCTGTTGGTTGCAGAATAGTACTCAATACCTCCAAATCAATGTGTGTTTACAAAACTAACAGTATTAACTTTAACACGGTTTCCGACACCTTAGGATTCTCAAAAAATTGCAAATATGATGTTCCCTCCGGTGATATTGATAGCACTGCATTTGGACAAATTTCGGATAATAGTTTTGTGTACATAATTTTTAGAGGATATAATGAAAATGGCACTGCACTTGGCTATTTAAAATTGCAAATTACTTCTATTACAGATAATGATTATTCTATAATCTATAGCGACCTAAATGGCGCTAACTCAAATACCGCAACAATCATAAAAAATACACAGAAAAACTTTGTTCAATATTCATTCAATAAAAATTCTAGTGTTGAAATTGAGCCTGACAAGATAGATTACGACTTGATTTTTACACAATACACGCACATTTTTTACAATCCATTCGAACCTTATTTGGTTAGTGGTGTGCTTCAAAATTGTAGCGCGGTTCGGTCTGCACTAATTGTAGATAAGGATTTTTCAGCGATTAGCATCAGCGACACAGCAAGAGTCCCACTTTCAAAAAAAATTAATACAATTGGTTACAGTTGGAAGTCGTATAATTACACTAGTTCAAGCTATGTAATTTATCCTAATATGGTTTACATAATTCAAGATGTTAAAGGATTTTATTATAAACTTCATTTCACTAGTTTTTACAATACCCAAGGGCAAAAAGGCAGTCCCACTTTTGAATTTCAAAAGATTTAAAAGTTGTAAAAGCTATATATGATGATAATGCTCAGATGAATTACTAAATAAATTAAATAAGGAGTTGTCTATTAAAAACATAGAAACAGATAAAACGCATAAAAGCGACTTAAAAAGCCCTCGACTATCGGGGGCTTTTTGTTTGT
Organism: Bacteroidia bacterium; assembly: GCA_020846025.1. Taxonomy (GTDB): domain Bacteria; phylum Bacteroidota; class Bacteroidia; order B-17B0; family Aurantibacillaceae; genus UBA4416. Next base: position 1,904 of record JADLER010000048.1, read on the forward strand.
AGTTATAGTAGCACTACTTAAATATGAAGGGGAGGTATGTCATTAACACGAAAGCACATAGGTAGTTTAATAAAAAAGCAACGGTTAAATAAAAAACTTACACAACACGAGTTAGCACAAATGGTAGGTACCGACAGGCAATATATCTGGAATATCGAAAACGGTCGAGTAAATATCACACTTGATTATCTTGATTTAATAATTCTAAAATTGGATTGTAAGCAAAACGATTTCTTTATCTCATAATTAAAATGCAAGTCTTTTCAAATAAACTTTTGGCTCAACTCGAAGACCTTATCAACTTTACTGAGCGCGAAAACGACATTATACTTCGTCGTTCAGAGCAATGCTTTAATATTTGTAAAAAAGTAATTGAACAATTAAAGGAGTTTGCCTTAAAGTATAAATTCAAATCACAGCCTGAAGAAATAAAGTTTTTTAAGGAAATAAAACCGCTATTCACATCAAAGCTTATTTATCACTTAACAATTTATAACATCGAAACCAAAAAGCCCAACGGTGGTAAAGAAATCCTACGCAATTATTTTTCCGGTGAACTCGTAAAACTTAAACACTACTTTGATTATAATCTTGATTTTTATAAATATTACCGTGCAGGA
>JADLER010000049.1 GCA_020846025.1 Bacteroidia bacterium
CTAAATCCGCAAAAGCAACAAAACTACGTGTTTGTTCGGTATTACCAGTTTGATTCGTTATATATACCTCCATTTTAGTAATAACAATAGGCGTCGTTACAACTGGCAAAGTAGTCATCCATTGGTCGTAATTATCTCGAAAATAATGACCTAAAAAGAAATGTTTATTAGCCTCATAATTATCTGCGTTTACACTAAAATAAGATGTTTGAGCACCACCTTGCACCGAAACCTCTTGTTTCTTACCTCTCTGTTGTGAGAAAATGGTGGTTGCGGTTAAGCGACCAAACTGTAGTTGAGTTTTTACCCCAAATAAACTTTGGCTACCTTGAATTAAGGTGCTATTTAATGGTAATGTAACATTACCAGCCTCAATTTTTTTAATAATCTCATCTTCATACCCTGTGTATTCTAACTTCATTTGATTCTCCCAATCAAAAGATGCCTCGGTATTATAGCTAGTAGTAATTTTAAGTTTATCGCCAATTTTTCCAATTAAATTTAATTGAATACGCATATTAAAATCGAAATTAGAAACCTTTTGTTGGCGTTGAGGTATAGCAGGATTTAAAGTTTTATTTCTATTTAATGCAAAAATTAATTCGGCTGTACCAGTAGGCTTAATCTCTACTTGATTACCTCCAAAAATTCGATCAAAGATTTCACTATTAACTTGTAATTTAGGAACTAAGCCTTTTTTATTTTGATTTTGTAAATCTTCTGCTTTTATTTTTGAACGCCAATGATTTTTTACTGCTTGTTTAAATAACTCATCTTGATAGTCATTAAAATCGGCATAAGTTTCAGGGCGATAATCCATATCGCCTATTTTTTGAGTGATATCATAATTCCCAGTTTGTGGATTATAGTTTACGTCTGTTTTTATATTGGATGGATTATTGAGATATAATCCACTCTTATCATCATAAATTGGAGGTGAACCATTATTATCATTAAACTGATAGGGTAAATCTTCTTTAGTTACAACTGGAGAATCTGGATTTTGAACTTGAGTTTTAAAAACATGTGGTTTAGATAACGGGGCATTCTTGGCTTTTGAGCTTACTACAACACTCATTAAACCAAGCGACACCGAACCTACGGCTAAGAATTTTAGTACTCCTTTTACCACTCTTTGTTTTTAAATATTTTTCAATGTTGCTTTTATAAGCATTTCTACATTATCCGTTGAAATACCTTGCTGTTTAATTGTTTTCTCCAATGCTTTTTCTACTGCTTGTTTAGAGAATCCAAGTGTAACCAAAGCCATTAACGCCTCTTCCTTATTTTTATTGTATGTTGGGGATATTATTTGAGAGATACCACCTTCGTGTTTTCCTAATTTACCTTTCAAATCTACTACAATACGCTGTGCTGTTTTTTCTCCAATACCTTTTATACTTTTAAGTAAGGCAACATTAGCAGTATTAATAGCGCCTGCAATTTCTATAGCACTAAGAGAAGATAGCATTAAAATAGCACTACTTCCGCCAACTCCTGAAACCGAAATAAGTTTCTTAAAAAGTTCTCGTTCTTCTTCCGAATAAAAACCGAAATATTTTGGGTTATCATCTCTTATATACACACTTTCTACATATAATTTAACAGAAGCTTTGCCTTGAATTTGCGAATATGTATTTAACGAAATTAGCAATCCATAACCTACCCCATTAGTTTCTATAATAGCCGTTGCTGGATTTAGTTCGGTTAATTGCCCAATAATATAACTTATCATAGTTTTAAGAGAGGTTGAAAATAGGGATATTTTTGTAATTGAGGAAAAGAAATTTTATAGAATTTCTGAAAAAGTAAGCCAAATTAACACATTAATGTATGTAATTTAGAAAATTAATAAATTTCACTCAATGAAACACTATTTTCAGTCATTGAACTTAAAATTTATTTGTTTTTTAGGTTCATATCACATATTTTAGCTAAATAAAAAATATTTAATCATGAAAAAATTATTAACTCTTACAATTATTGCTGTAGCTTTTTTAACTACAAACTCATTTGCTCAATCCAATTTAACATGGACAGTTAAAGACCATATTGAAAAAGGAGGCATTAAAACCGCTACTACTTTTAATTCTACTTACTCTGGGTTTACAAATAAAACCGAAGCCGATAATTTTATTCAGAAAATAAAAAAACATCCAGATGTTGCGTCGTGCGATGTAGTTTCAAATACTGGCACTAGCTGTGATGTAAAAATTGTAATGAGTCAACCACACAACAAAATGTATTATGTTGGAATGGCACAAAAACTAAATATCGGTTTTATTACTTTTAACGGCGTGAAAAAATCTGTTGATGAAATTATTAAAGAATCAAGAGAACATCGTCATTAATCAAATTGTTTTCAATTGAATAAAAAAGCGCTTTTTAGCGCTTTTTTTTTGCGACTCAAACTAACAAACTAAAAGTATTTATTACATTTATAAAATTAATACTTTAGCTCCGCATGATTGCTTATTACAAAGAACATAAGAATATATTTTACGCATTTCTCATCTTAGTGTTTATTATTTACGGAAACACCTTAAAAAATAAGTATGCCTTAGATGATGAATATATCACAGTTACTAATTATCCGACTAAAGGAAAAGAAAAAGAATATATTCCTAATCACACGTTAGTTTCAAAGGGGATTTCGGCTATTCCCAAAATATGGCAAAGTAGATACGCTCATGATAGTGAAGGAGCTTTTGATTACCGACCTGTTGCAGCAACAACATTTGCTATTGAATATTCCATTTTCGGGCAAAACCCATTCGTCAGTCATCTCGTTAATCTTTTATTGTATTTTACTTGTGTTTGGCTCATATACTGCGTTTTAACTTTGTTACTAAGAAACCATGTTCAAGGAAATCTTATTCCATTTTTAGCTGCATTAATTTTCTTAATTCATCCCATTCATACCGAAGTGGTAAATAACTTAAAATGTAGAGACGAGTTACTTTGTTTTGTATTCTGTTTTGCTTCACTTTGGTTTTGCCTAAAAGCCCATGATAAACCTCATTGGAAATACCTTTTATTAATTATTGTTTGTTTAGCCTTAGCCATATTTTCGAAACTCACTGCCAAATTATTTTTGGTTTTAATCCCTCTAACTCTTTTCTTTTTCAGAAAAATCAACATCAAACAAATTATCATTTTACTTTTTATCATCGTCTTTATCTATTTCTTATTCCCATTCTTAAAACGTAATATAGTTACCGAAGAAGAAGTAAGGAGATTCTATCATTTCGAAAATCCATTTTATACTGATGATGTGAGTTTCATACACCGCATCATCGTTTCCATAAAAACTTTAGGGTTTTATATAAAATCACTCATCTTCCCTAACCCATTAAAAGTTTATTATGGAGTAAATACTTTTGATATGAGTAAAACTATAAATTGGTATTTCTTTGTTGCAATTACTTTTCTTATTGTAACTACTTATTACTTTTTAAAATCAAAAAACAAAATTGCATTGTTTGCATTTCTAATGTTTTGTGCGGCCATTGCTCCATTTACCAATATAGCTACTCCTGCGCCAGGAATTGTGGCCGAGCGGTTTGTGTATGTAGCTAGTTTTGGATTTAGTTTATTATTAGCAGTAATAATCAGTCCATATTTCAAACAAATAAATTTTAATCATATCAAACAATTTACCCAAAAACCATTCCTTGCGATAACACCAATCATTGTAATTTGTACATTCTATATTTGGAATAGAAATAATACGTGGCATGATAAAATTACTTTATTAGAACATGATATAAAATACCTAGATAATTCGGCTAAGGCTAATAGTTTAATGGCAAATGAATATATGGAGATGTTACATGACAAGCAAGCGCCCAAGTATCCGCCACAAACCTTAATTCAAAAATGCATCTTTCATTACGATGCTGCCATTCGAAATGATTCAACACTTTACACGGCATACAATAATATTGGTGTCATTTATTTTTCTTTTTTAAATGATTTGGTTAAAGCTGAAAATTATTTTAGGCTTGCCACAAAAATCCGTCCAAAATATGCTCAAGCCTACGAAAACATTGGAAACTGCCTAAAAGCAAAAAATCAACCGGATAGTGCCATTTATTATTATAAACAAGCTATACTATCTAAACCAAAACAATATTCGGCTTATACCTCTTGGTATGAATTATTATTTAATCAAAAAAAATACAATAACTGTATCAGTTTAATGAATGTTGCACTTAGTAATTTTGTGGACAATTATGAATTAACTGTAAACAAAGCTAATTGTTTTTTAATGAAAGGCGATACAACTAACGCACTACTGATATATGAAACTGCTTATCAAATTTTCCCTAATCAAAACTTAGTTGATTTTCTAAATAAAAAATATCAAGAAACTGGCAGTAAAAAAACCATTGGTCTTTAAATTATAATAGGGTTAAGAAAGCATGACTACGATAATTGATATATTTAATAAAAATAAATTTCTTTTATTCTTAGTCTTTTCATTTATTCTGTATGGAAACACCTTAAAAAATGGATATGGTTTAGATGACCAATTTGTAACTGAAAACAATTACACGAACGAAGGTCTAAAATCCATTCCTCGAATTTTTAAATCTCATTATGCCGAGAGAGATGGTAAAAACTATTATGAATATCGTCCTTTAGTAAAAGTAAGTTTTGCAATCGAACACCAATTGTTTGGTGTTAAACCTTGGGTCGGACATTTAATAAATTTAATACTTTATGCCATCTGTGTTCAACTTTTATTTAAAGTATTGTCATTTATCTTCGAAGATAAGTCTGAGTTTTTCTCTATCAGCATTTGCTTAATTTTTATGAGCCACCCAATTCATACCGAGGTGGTTGCTAGTTTAAAAAACAGAGATATATTATTATGTTTTATTTTCGGCATGTTAATGCTATTATCTATTCATCAGCATTTTAAAACCAACAAATTATTTCATCTATTATATGCAACGATTTTTTGTTGCTTGGCTTTTCTTTCAAAGTTAGATGTTTTACCCTATTTTGCTTTAGTTCCTCTAATTTTCATAAAGAAATATCCAAAGAGTAAATTTTCATATTTTGCAATCTCTATATTGTTTGTGTTTGGATTTTTCTTTTTAAAAATTCTAAAATCAGCCCTCATAAATAAAGAACTTACACACCGGCTACTTAAATATCACGAAAACCCTCTTTATTTTCCACACAGCTTTATAGATAACATTTCAACTGCTTTAAATAGTTTAGGGTTTTATGTCAAATCACTTATATTCCCTTCAAACCTTGCAAGTTATTATGGTTATAATACCTTACCAATTTTTAATTTTTTATCTATATACTCCATCATTGCATACTGCACCATATTAATTCTTGTTTATTATTTTATAAAAACTTTAAAAAGTAATTCTCCTTTGTGGTATGTCATTTTATTTTTTATCATTCCTATTTCAATGTACTTAAACATTGTAAAACCAGTTCCTGGCATAATCGCCGATCGCTATTTGTTTACAAGTTCCATTGCTTGGTCTATCTTATTTATCGTTTTATTAATCAAATTTTTCAACCATAATAACGACTTCAAAGATTTTAAATCAATATCTTTGAATACTAAACTTATTTTCTTTGGCTTATTAATTATTTATTCAGGCCTTAGCATTTCAAGAAATTTGGATTGGAAAAATAGAATTCTTTTGTTCGAAAAAGATATTAAACACCAACCTCAATCCGTGGTATTAAATTTACTTTATAGCAATGAGGTTTTAGTGAATCTCACTACAAATAATCATAATTTTACAGAGAAAGAAAAAATAAATCAAATTAATCAAGCTGTCATTAGTTTAAAAACTGTATTAAAAATCGACTCATTAAATCCTACTGCATTAAACAACTTAGCTTTTATTACCCATAAAGTTTATAATGATTTTAATGGAGCATCAAAATTATATCAAAAAGCTTATCAATGCGATAGTTCTATATTTGAAGTTCAATATAACTTAGCCTATTGTTATTTTAAAACACAACAATCTGCAAAAGCACAATATTACATTTTAAAAGCCTATCCAGATAACACTGACAATCAACAAGTCTTAGATTTATTGTGTTACATTTTAATTGACAATAAAAATTACGAAAAAGGTTTTCAGATTTTCTCCAAATTAATAAAAGAGAATCCTACAAATAGCAACCTAAATATTATTTTAGGAAATTTCTATTTAGCAAGTAAAGATTCTTTAAATGCTAAGATTTGTTACCAAAAAGCTTACGATTTAGACAAAAACAACACTCAATTGAGTGAAATCATCAATAAACTGAGTGAATAACATCAATTAATTATTAAATTAATCGATATAGGAATAGATTTTGTCGAGTTTATTTATACCTTTATAAATAACTTAAAACCTATTAGAATGAAAAAAATTCTATCCTTTGTTATTCTCTTATTAACAACTAATTTTGTTTTTGGTCAATTATCTGTATTACCAAATCAAACAGCAACTGCTCTTGCTAATTATTTAATTGGAGGTGGAGTAGTTATTAGTAATGCTCAATTAACCTGCCCATCAGGTGCCAGTGGTATTTTCACAAATGGTAGTAGTACTAATTTAGGACTTAATAATGGCGTAGTATTAACTACTGGTCAAGTTTCATCTATTCCAAATGGTAATGGAGTTAATGCTAGTACTAACAATGGTGCTGGAGGAATTGCTCAAATGGCTCCATTAACAGGTTCAAGTTCAAATTATGATGGTTGCATGCTAGAGTTTGATATTACTCCTCATTGTTCTCCACTTAATATTCGTTATAAATTTGCTTCCGAAGAGTATCCTGAATTTGTTAACGGAGGCTATAATGATGGTTTTGGTTTTTTTATAACAGGGCCTAATCCATTAGGAGGGAATTACACCAACTTAAATTTAGCAACTGTTCCTGGCTCAAGTACTCCCGTTACCATTGATAATATTAATTCCAGTTCAAATTCTGCCTATTATATTGCAAATACAGGATCCACTATTGTTTATGATGGTATGACGACTGTATTAACGGGTAGTGCAAACGTAACACCTTGTGCTAATTACCATCTCATTTTGGCTATTACAGATGGTGGCGATGCTTTTTACGATTCTGGTGTATTTTTAGAACAATCAGGTATTTCGTGTAATTCACCAACTGTAAATGTTTCTGGAGCAACAGTTTGTGCTGGCCAACCAGCTACATTAACTGCTACTGGTGCTACATCCTACACATGGTCAACAGGCTCTACAAGTAGTAGCATTGTTGTTACTCCTACTATTACAACCACTTACACTGTTGGAGGTAGTAATATTGGCACCTGTATTCAAAGTTCCAAAGTCGTTACTGTTACGGTTAATCCTGCTCCAACAGCCAATGCAGGTCCATCAAGAACCTTAACCTGTGCTAATACGTCAACAACACTAGCAGGTTCTGGAGGAGGAACTTATAGTTGGAGTGGACCAGGAATTGTAAGTGGAGGAAGTAGTTCTACGCCTACTATTAATCAACCAGGTACTTATACGCTTATTGTTACATCGTCAGGTTGTCCATCTTTACCATCGGTAGTTACAGTTACACAAAACACCACCGCACCTACAGCAGGCGCAAGTAATAGCTCTACTTTAACTTGTACTACCCGTACCATTGGTATTTCTGGAACTGGTGGAGGTACCTATGCATGGAGTGGACCAGGCATTGTGAGTGGTGGTTCTACAGCTACTCCTTCAGTAAATTTACCAGGTACTTATGTAGTAACTGTTACAGCTGCCAATGGTTGTACAGCTACTGCTAATACATCTGTTACACAAAACACAACAGCTCCAACAGCAAATGCTGTAAATTCTGGTTCATTAAATTGTACCAATACTACTGTTACCTTAACAGCTAGTGGTGGTGGTACTTATTCTTGGACTGGTGGTGCTATCACAGGCAACACTTCTGCAAACCCAACTGTTAATGCGGGTGGTACTTATTCAGTTTTAGTAACAGCTGCCAATGGTTGTACTGCTACTGCTAATAC
>JADLER010000050.1 GCA_020846025.1 Bacteroidia bacterium
CAATTTTTGCAGCCTGTTTAATTGAAACCCGAGAGGCTAAAACTTTTCTTAAAATGGGATTTTTTAATTTTTCAAAGTGTTTAGATAGAGAAACAATTTTATCTATAGCACTTGGATTATTTGCTATAATTGTTGAAATTTTTGTGTTTTCATTTATTTCCATAAAAATAAAGGCCCATTAAAGGGCCTATTGTTTTAAACACGTTCTGTTTCTAAAGCAATACTTTTTGGAAACAAGATGTTGTTTTCTAAATGAATATTTTGGTGTAAATCATTTTCATATTCTTCTAATTTTAAATATGAAACTTTATAAGTAGTACATGCACCTTTTGGTGGAGTATAATTGTTTGATAATGTTTTTATTTGATCAAACAATCTTCCTACAGAATCATGTTCATGTTCCATCATATTAATTGGATTTTTTATTGATCCAAATGGAGCATCGTTTTTATTAATTTTTTTGTCTGCAAGTTGTTTTATGTATGGAAATAAAATATTTTCTTCTTTTTCCATGTGTGTAGATAATTCGTCTGCAATTTCAACAAATAAATTATAAATTGATATTGCCTCTGGATTTGAGTCTCCGTGAACTTTAGCAACCTTAGCTAAAAATTCTAACAACACAGGTGTTGATGTTTTAACATAACTGTGGTGTGTGTTAATTATATAATCAACCATAAAATCTACTGACCAATTGTTGTAATTGGTAGATGCTTTTGTAGGCACTAAATCTAACTTATCTAATTCCGATTTTAAAGCAGTTTGATCTATGTTTTTATTTTTACAAGCTTGTGCAATTGTTTTTTTCCCACCACAACAAAAATCTATATTAAATTTTTTAAAAACTTCGGCTTTTCTATAATCACTAGCAACCATTTCACCAATGCTTTTTTCATTTTGTTCGGCAGTATTTTTTTTAATTTTAACTAACCAATTTTCAGGCCCATTTTCAAGGTATTCCCAAGTAAAAATGTTTCCTCTTTCACCAACTAATTGGTAGTATAAAGGTTTTGGGTCGTGGTCATTAAAAATAATAAAACTTTCGCCTGAATTTATTTCATCAAATTTTTTAAAAATTGTTGGATGTTTCATTCTTGGTTCAAGAATAGTTACATCAATTGTTTCAATTGTTTCCATACTTTTTATTTTTTATCGTGTTATTTTATTTGTTAGTAATTCCATAAAATCGTTTTGTAGTGATATAGTTTTATCTCTTGCATACCATAAATGTAAATTAGCTACAAATTCATCATGCGAAGCGTTTGGATTAGCTTGTTTATAATCTAAAACCATTTTTTGTATTCCTTTGGGGCGAGGTCCCCAGGTATCAATTATTTCTTCATTTTCAATTAGTATTAATTTTGGTATTGAGCGGGAACCATTCGTTAAAAACTGATCCATTATACTTAAATTCTCATCTCTTAAAATTATTTTTAAGTCAATATTTGTGTTTATTTCTACTATTTTAGCTATTACTGGTAAACATTGCGCTGCATCTCCGCACCAAGATTCAACCAAAATTACCCATACTTGTTTTTCAGAAATTTCTTTAATTTTAGTTTTAAGATCGCTATTAATTTCAATTTGTTTATCTAATCTTTTAATTCTTTGAACATTAATAAGAGTTGCTTTAATTTTTTCTTCTATTTGCTCGCCTGTGCATTTATTTTTTGACGCTAAATCTGTAATTAACGCTTTATACTCATTATAATTTAATGGATTTTTTAGTTCATTAACCGATAAAAATTTCATAATTTATTTTTATACAAAGTTTAAAAATTAGAAACTTATTTATAATGATTCTAATCATGTTTCTTAAAGATTAATGTTAATTTAATATAATACCAATTGTAATTATAAAATAGCCCAAAGCTGTTTTATAATTTTACAATGGTAATGCCGCATCCAAGAAAACTTGTTTCTGATTATAGGAAAAGCTGTTAAATCAAAGCGGCATAATTTAACTAACCACCATATTTTCTTTTATGAAATACAGCATTTCCTCTACTTCTTTTTTTAGCTCTATCTGCATTTTGACGTGTTAAAATACTTTCATTGAATTTACGACCACGTGTTCTATTGCGTTTAAACAAAAATTTATTTTCATTTCTTCTTTTAGTATTGCTTTTTGTTGAATGATAAGCCCATGCTGAATGTTTCTTTTTAAAAATGCCCCTTGAAGAACTACCTCTTGACCCTTTTGCAAACGCATTGGCATTTCCTTTACTTTTTCTTCCGCCAAATAATCTTGAACTTCCCTTACGTTGATTTTTGTGTTCGCGTTTTTTTCCACCACTTTGTGCATAAATTTGCGAATTGCAAAACAAGGCAAACACCACTATAATTATAGCTAAAACACTTTTCACTTTACAATAGTACAATAATAATCAATTTTCAGCTTATTTTTTGCGTTTTAACGCATTTTTTTGAGCATTTACAGTAAAGATTTTAACAAATTTAATTTAATAACACGATTTAGATCCAACGAAAATGTTTTAATACTCGTATAATAAAAAGTAACTTTATACGTTTATACAGTTTGAAGATTAGTTTAAAAATATGCCTTTTAGTAATATTATTAAGTAATAATTTATTTTCTCAATTAAATTCTCCTAACATAAAATGTATTGAAGTTTTAGCTAATGGAGATTGTAAACTAACATGGATTCCTCCAGCTGACCCAACATCTATTTTCCAGTCAATTGATGTGTATAGCTCAATTAATCAATTTAGTGGCTATACAAAAGTAGGTACAGTAGGTTCTAATTTAATAACATCATATACACACAATGGAGCTGGAGCAAATGTGCAAAGTAAATTTTATTATTTAGTAACAAATGCAACCGGTAGCTTAAGTTCATCTAGTTCAGATACTTTAAAAAGTATTTTTTTAAATATTTTACCTGTTAGTCAAGCCATTAACGTTGTTTATAATCCTATTAAGTTACCAAAATTAAACAGTACTGCAACTACCTATACCGTTAGTAAAGAATATCCATTAGGTATTTGGAATATGTTTGCAATAACTCCAAATCAAAATTATTTTGATACAATTAGTGTTTGTAGTGCAAGTGTAAATTATGTGGTAAGCATTGCAGATAATAGTGGCTGTGTATCAACCAGTAATATTAATGGTGGAATATTTAATGATATAAAAGAACCAAATGAAGTTGAGATAGATTCAATAAGTGTGTTACCTAATGGTCAAACAATAATTTCATGGCATATACCTTATGATA
>JADLER010000051.1 GCA_020846025.1 Bacteroidia bacterium
CAGATATTTCGTATCCGGCTTTAGTTACAGCTTCTATTATTTTTGAAGCATCTATCAAATCGTATTCTACTGTAAGTATTTTATTAGCATCTGCTGTATTTACTTCCCATTTTTTTATCTCAGGTATTGCGTTTAAAAATGGAGTAACAGTAGCAATACAGCCACCACATTTAATATTTGTTTTGAAATTACTTGTTGTCATTTTATTTATCTTTAAAGTTTTATTGATTGAATTTTTGAATTTTTAAATTATTAAAGTTTTGAATTTAGTCGTAAACTATTAGTAACAACGGATACTGAGCTAAGAGCCATTGCCGCAGAAGCCAACATTGGAGTAAGCAAAAATCCATTAATCGGATATAATATTCCGGCAGCTAAAGGTATTCCTATTACGTTATACACAAAAGCCCAAAACAAATTTTGCTTTATTACACGTATGGTTTTAGCAGATAATTTAATTGCTTTGGGCAATACACGTAAATCGGAGTTTGTAATTGTAATTTCAGCAACATCCATCGCTATATCACTTCCTTTACCCATTGCTATTCCTACATCGGCTATTGCTAATGCTTCACTATCGTTTATGCCATCACCAACCATTGCTACTACTCTATTTTCTTTTTGTAACTGTTTTATTATTGCTGATTTGTCTGATGGCAAAAGTTCTGCATGTACTGCGGTAATACCTACTTCCTTAGCTATTGCATTTGCCGCATCTGCATTATCTCCGGTAAGCATATATATCGAAATTCCGTTATTTGTAAGCTCACTTATGGCTTGTTTAGAGCCCTCTTTTACTTTATCAGCAACTGCATATAGGGCTATTAGTTCATTACCTCTACTTACATAAATAATTGTGTAAGCCTTGCCTATCCACAAATTTAATTTGGATACAGTAGATGTTGCTATTCCATTTTCATACATCAAACCTTTATTACCTATTCGATAGGTTAACCCTCCTACTTCAGCGGATACGCCTTTACCGGTTATACTCATAAAGTTTGAAACATTTACATAACTATCCAAGTTAAGATGCTTGATTAGTGCCTCTGCTAACGGATGTTCAGACAATTTTTCAATTGCAGTAATAGCAACTGCATCAGCATTTGTAAAGTTTTTTGATTTCCATTCGTCTAATACTGCCGGTTTACCTTCGGTAATTGTTCCTGTTTTATCCAATACTACGGTATCTATTTTGTGTGCAAGCTCTAAACTTTGTGCATCCTTTATTAATATTTGATGCATTGCACCTTTACCCACACCCACCATTATTGCTGTTGGGGTTGCTAATCCAAGCGCACAGGGGCAAGCAATTACCAATACCGTAACTGCTGCCAATAATGCATGTGTAAAAGCATTTTCATTACCCAACATTAACCATATTACGAAAGTTAATGTTGCAATACCAATCACAATCGGTACAAATATTCCCGAAATTTTATCTACTAATTTTTGTACCGGTGCTTTTGATGCTTGTGCCAGTTTCACTGTTTTTATAATTTGTGATAGTAGTGTTTGCTCCCCTACTTTTACAGCTTTATATACCAATGTGCTTTTACCGTTTATTGTGCCGGCAAACACCTTGTCTTTTTCTTTTTTATTTACAGGAGTTGGCTCTCCGGTAATCATGCTCTCATCAATATAGGAGTTTCCGTTTTCCACAATTCCATCTACTGCAATTTTTTCTCCCGGTTTTACTAATATACTATCCCCTACCTGCACTGCAGCAATAGGTGTTAATACTTCTACCGAATTTTTGTAAACGATAACTTCTTTTGCTTGCAACCCAACTAACTTTTTTAGCGCACTGGATGTATTGCTTTTTGCCCGTTCTTCCATCCACTTACCCAAACTCACAAATGCAATTATAATTGTGGCTGCTTCATAATACACATGTGCTTCAAGTCCCTTACTACTCCAATATTGCGGAAAAAATGTATTAAATAAACTAAACAAAAATGCTGTAGCAGTACTTATAGCAACCAATGTATCCATATTTGCCAACCCATGTTTAGCTTGCTGCCATGCACGTATATAAAAATGCCTTCCCCAAAGTAACAATATTGGTATTGTAAGTGTCAATTGAATATAATTACTGTAAGGCAAATGCATATAAAACATACCCAACACCATTACCGGCAATGCAAACAACAAACTGTATATAGCACGTTGTTTTATTGTCTTATATTCTTTTTCTTCAATTTCTTCTTTTATATCAACAGATGTAGGAAGTAACAAATCATATCCTATTTCTTGAATTGCAGTTTTAAATGTTTGCACATTTGCCGTATTATCATAGGTAACAATTGCCTCCTTAGTAGCATAACTTACAATTGCATCTTTAACATCTGGCAATGATTTTAACATCGACTCCACACTAACAGCACATGCTGCACAACTTAGCCCTGTAACCGGAAATGTTTGTTTAGTAATATTTGCCATACAATTAATTTTAGGAGTACAAAAATCCTACTTAATTGTACAAATCTGTTATAGGATTAAAGGTAATAATTACATAATTATCCTTTCACAGCTTATCAATAGAATTACGCTTATGTGGAAACTGTTTTTTAAAAACTGTTGGAGTAAATCCGGTTACTTTTTTAAACTGCGCTGATAAGTGTGCTATACTACTATATGCTAATTTATCGGCAATTTCACCAAGCGAAAGTTCATCATAAACCAAAAGTTCTTTTACACGTTCTACTTTCTGTTTGATAATATATTGCTCAATAGTAATTCCCTCTACCGATGAAAATAAACTGCTCAAATAATTATATTCATAATGCAAGTGTTCTTGCAGCGTATCAGACCAATTCATGTTTAGTAGCAAAGATTCCTGGTGATGAATTTTTTGAATAATAAAGGTTTTTACAGCACTTATTAATCGTGTTCGTTTATCATCAATACGCTCAAATCCATTATTTGTTAATAACTCATCAAGCTTAGCAAGTTGTATTGATGAAAGTTCATTTATTGGTTCAACTTCACCCAACACTATGTTTTTAATTGGTACATTTATCTCATCAAAAATTTTCTCAACACTCGACACACACCTGGGGCAAACCATATTTTTAATAAAAATTCGCATAGTTATTCCTCCGTATAAAAATCAATTAAATCAGCTATGTATGATTCTGTCCATCCTTCTGCTATCTCTTCATAAGCTTCATCCGGTATATTTGTGTGCCTTACTTCCAGTGATGTACCTTTTTTATCATGATGCAATTTAAGTGTAACTATTGAGGGTGTATTAGCGTTCTCATCACCAAAAAACCATTCTTGAACAATTTGTTTTCCCTTTTCAAATGAAATATTTCTACCAACTATACTACCATCCCACATACTAAATTCAGTATTTGGCATTGCACTAAATTCAACCTTATCACCAGTCCATAAGCGTATTGTAGCTTCTGTTGTTAGTGCCTGATATACTTCATCGGGAGGTGCTGGTATTAAATAATACTTTTTAAAATCTTTCATCACTTCAAAGGTAAAAAATTTACTTTTACCATTTGTTGGAAATACTTTAGAAGTTACATCAATTTAGGCTCTTACAATAATCTGTATAAATTATGACACAGTGTCTTTATAACTCTGCTGGCATTACTATTGAAACTTTGATTTCTAAAATTATATTGCACACTATTAAATAAAAAACAACATGGATCACGGAAAAGAATTTAGGAAATACGCTGTAAAGCACAAAGGCATTAGTAGCTTAGCAGTTGATGCATATTTAGAAAGTTCAATTGAAAGCATGACGCGTACAGTAATTGAAGAACGCCCAATGAACTTTAGAGAAATTGACGTATTCTCACGATTAATGGCTGATAGAATTATTTTTATGGGTATGGCAATTGATGATTATGTGGCTAACATTGTACAAGCACAGTTACTTTTTCTCGATTCATTAGATACTCAACGTGATGTACAGATGTATATTAACTCGCCAGGTGGCAGTGTATATGCCGGATTGGGTATTTATGACACCATGCAGTGGATAAATCCGGATGTAGCAACAATCTGTACCGGATTAGCAGCAAGCATGGGAGCCGTGTTGCAATGTGCCGGAGCCAAAGGAAAACGTACAGCATTACCTCATGCCCGTATTATGATTCACCAACCATTAGGTGGAGCACAAGGGCAAGCAAGTGATATTGAAATTACAGCTCGCGAAATTCAAAAACTAAAAAAAGAACTTTATGACATTATTGCATTGCATAGTGGTCAATCTTTTGATAAAGTACAACAAGATAGCGATAGAGATTACTGGATGACTGCTGAGGAAGCGAAAGCCTATGGTATGATTGATGATATATTAATAAAGAAATAAATTTTATTTAGTATCAAATTTTTTGTAAGAGCCAATCATTATATAATGGTTGGCTTGTTTTTTTTCCGCATATTTGCACCACTTTATGAATAAAAAGAAAGAAGAAGTTTGCTCCTTTTGCCGAAGACCTAAAAGCCAAACACAATATTTAATTTCGGGTTTAGATGCATCAATTTGCGAAAACTGTATTGAGCAAGCATACCAAATAATTGCTGATGACAAAGGTTTGGGTACTGATATCCAACAATCTTTTGAACTAAAAGGGAAACAACTTAAACCAAGTGAAATAAAAGATTACCTCGACCAATACGTAATTGGACAAGACACTGCTAAGAAAGTTCTTAGCGTTGCCGTGTACAACCACTATAAAAGATTATTGCACAAAAATAAAACCATTGATGTAGAACTTGAAAAATCTAACATCTTATTGGTTGGTGAAACCGGCACGGGAAAAACATTATTGGCTAAAACGTTAGCAAAACTTCTGCAGGTTCCTTTTTGCATTGCCGATGCTACTGTTTTAACCGAAGCTGGATATGTTGGCGAAGACGTTGAAAGCATATTGACCCGTTTATTACAAGCTGCTAATTATAATGTCGCATTAGCCGAAAAAGGCATTATATATATAGATGAGATTGATAAGATAACACGTAAAAGCGATAACCCAAGTATAACACGAGATGTTAGTGGTGAGGGTGTACAACAAGCATTGTTAAAAATTTTAGAAGGTACAATTGCTAATGTTCCTCCACAAGGCGGACGCAAACATCCTGACCAAAAAATGATTCAAATTAACACTGAAAATATTTTATTTATTTGCGGTGGAGCATTTGAAGGAATTGATAAACAAATAGCAAGAAGACTACAAACACAATCTATTGGATTTAAAACCACTTCCAATTTTATTACAGACGACAATAATTATTTACAATATATCTCAGCAGCCGATTTACGAAACTACGGATTAATTCCTGAGATAATCGGACGACTTCCTGTACTTTGCCATCTTAATCCATTAGATAGAGAAGCGCTATATAGAATTTTGGTTGAACCTAAAAATGCATTAATAAAACAATACATCAAAATTTTTGAATTAGAAGGAATAAAACTTACTGTTAGCGATGAAATTATTGATATGATAGTAGATACAGCAATTGAATTGAAATTAGGTGCACGTGGATTACGCAGTATTTGCGAGGCAATAATGATGGACTATATGTATGATGCTCCTTCCATGACAAAAAAAGAATTAGTTATAAGCAAAGAAAATACAAGTAAAAAATTAGAACTTGTAAAGCTTAAAAATAACAATGCAGCATAATTTTATTAAAACTTAGTTTTCTAAAGTTAAAACCTAAAAAACTTCTATAGTTGATATTTAAGAATTTCTATCTATTTTGCACATATATATTGTGTTTATGAAATCAAGAAAATACATAGTATTGGTTCTGCTATTTTTTTTAAAAAGTATAATCATAAACGCACAACACAAGCTTAATGATAATAATTACTCCAGAGGGTTAAAATTTAATTTAGTTAGCCCATTTGTAGGCTCTTTCGCTGTTCAATACGAATCATCCATTAATAAAGACGCATCCTTAGTTCTTTCAGGATACTATTTTACAGGTCAAATTACTAACATCACAGAACCTTTTCGAGGATTTGGTATTGCTGGTGAGTACCGTTATTATACAAGTTATAAAGAAATGGAAGGTTTCTATTTGCAACCATTTATTAGATACCAATACCTCAAAGAAGTACAAAAAAACTTAATGGCATATTCAACTATTGGTCCTGGTATTTTATTTGGCTATCAATCCATATTGATTAAAAATTTCGTTTTGGATATGTATATTGGCTCTGCTTATAATTTCGGAAGAATTGACTACAACACGGTGAATCAATCATCTTATGACCCTTCAATATTTTTAGATAACTACTCAATTCGAGGTGGAGTTTCTTTTGGTTTTTTATTCTAAAAAGTATCGCATGAAAAACATTGTAACATTACTTTTCATATTAATATTTTCTTTTACTAATACATTTAGTCAAGAAACATTTATTAAAAACAACAATCTTAAAATTAATGTATTAAGCCCTTTTTATAATGCATTAAATATTAGCTATGAACATTTATTAGCAAATAAAACCAAAAGCTTAAACATCGGTGTTGTTTACATGGATTTTAACGGAAAATTATTTTCAGATTTAAATTATGATTACTTTAAAGAAAAAACTACTGGTGGCTCTATAACCTTTGAATATCGTAATTACTTTGGTAATACCGGATATAATTCAATATATGTTGCACCTTTCGTCCGAGCGATGTATTTTAAAAGAGATGCCGAATATTTGGAACTTATTGAATTACAAGACTGTAAAATACATGACATTTCTGAATACACTAGTATCGGCATTGGTGCTTTAGTTGGTAAACAGTATATTTTAAATCAGCACTTTACAATTGATTTTTTTGTAGGACCAAACATGCAATTTTTAATAAGTCAATCACGAGTAGCATTCAATAATGATTTAAATAAAGCAGCTACTCCTAAACATGAAACACTCATATCTGAAAGAATTCCTAACAGATTTATTAAAGGCTATGGCATAAGAACTGGAATTACTATTGGATTTATTTTTTAAACTATGAAAAAACTCTGTTTCATTTTATATTTACTATATTCAACAATAGTATATTCCCAAGTAAACAATGAATCTATACGAATAAAAAAAGATGCTTTTAAAATTAATATACTAAGTCCTGCATACAGTAATTTTAGTTTTTCTTTCCAACATTTATTTACACCATATAAATCATTTAATCTCACAATTGGTTATTTAGATTTTGACAGCAGAAAACGATTATTTTCAATTGATAATAGAAGAGTTCAAGGGTTTTCAATAATTCCTGAATTTCGATTAAACTTAACTGGTTACGGACTTAATGGGTTTTATCTTGGGCCTTATTTAAGGTATATAAATTATTATCCTGAAATTGAAAATACCATATATACAAATTCAACAAAATATAATTATATCGAAAAAAGTAATCTACAAAGCCTCGGTATTGGATTTGTAATTGGAAAACAACACATAATAAAGAATAGAGTTCTTTTTGATTATTTTATAGGACCTTCCTATCAGATTATATTAAGAAATACAAGTATCATTCACAGTGAAAGTGATTATTTAGTAGGTATTTCAGATAGATATGTATCAGGATATGGTATTAGAGCAGGGTTTACAGTAGGAATCGCTTATTAGTCATAATATTATCTACAAAAAAAGACTACCCAAAAGGTAGTCTTTTTTTGTAAAAGCTATGGCAATGACTTACTTTCCCGGGTTTTATCCTAGTATCATCAGCGCTGGTAAACTTAACTTCTCTGTTCGGAATGGGAAGAGGTGGACCTTACCGCTAAAATCACCATAAAGTTCTTAATAAAGTTCTTTATTTTGACATATTATTGAAAGAAAACACACAAGTAAAAAAGAGTTTAAAA